>NZ_CP083550.1 GCF_025144145.1 Leisingera sp. M658 | reverse complement strand
TATCGCTGTCACTGTTCAGGACATTGATCAAGAACAGGCGGGCAGTGGCCATACTGAACACTGTCATGGCAGTTCGCTCTGTGGTGGTTTTGCTGTTCTCATAGGCGATTGCCTTTCAATGCGGCCAAGCATGCAGATCTCTCGTCATGATATGCCGCTGGCCCTATTGAGGCCGTTTACGATCACTGGCTTTGATCCGCCGCCTCCCCGTTACTTTTCCTGAACACTGATCCTGTGCCTTCAAAGCGCAATCTCAAACTATTTCAGGAAAACAAGATGACACTTTCCAAACTGGTTTCCGGCGCCGCATTGGCGTCGCTCATTGCTGTAGCTGCTCATGCCCATAGCGGTGCAACAGGCGTCGTAAAGGAACGGATGGATGGCATGGGAGTTATGAAAGACAGCATGAAAGTGCTGGCTCCGATGATGCAGGGAAAAACGGCCTATGATGCAGCCGCAGTCCGCAGAGAGGCCAAAAAAATCGGAACCCATGCGGGTGATGTCCTGACGGCGCTCTTTCCGAAGGGCTCAAATGGGCATCCATCTGAAGCCAAGGCTGAAATATGGACGGATTGGGAAGGTTTCGTCGATCTCGCGGAAAGACTGCAGACTTATTCTGATGGTCTGGCGTCGGCGGCGGAGAACGGGTTGATGATGTCAAAAGCCCAAGGGACGGGCATGATGTCCAACAGCACAATGATGGGATCATCCCATATGGGTTCCGGAAGCATGATGGGGGGCGGTATGGTGGCGGGCGGCGCAATGATGGGCGGCAGTCCAGGCGCTGAGGCCCTGTCCCAGATGCCTGCCGACGGTGTGTTCATGATGCTGAGCCAAACCTGTTCAGCGTGCCATACCCGTTTCCGTGAGGAGTGAGGCCGGGACATGAAGCGCATGTTACGTTTTGCCCTTGGCACCGTAGTTGCTGCGTCGGCAGCTCTCGCCGCAGTGGTCGCTTGGCCTATCGGCGAGCCGCTGAGCGAGCTTAACCTCGAGGGAGATGTGAACCGCGGAGCCTATCTGGCCAGAGCATCTGGCTGTATCGCTTGCCACACCGACTTTTCTAGCGGCGGAGCACCTTTGGCGGGTGGGGTAAAGCTCGATACTCCATTCGGCACTCTGTACTCGCCCAACCTCACATCGGACAGCGAACATGGACTCGGCAGCTGGACGGTTGAAGAATTTGCACAGGCTGTCCGCCAGGGTGTTTCCCCTGACGGACAGCCCTATTATCCGGCCTTCACCTACCCGTTTTATAGCAACTTCACGGATCAGGATATTGCTGATCTCTGGGCTGCTTTCGAGACAGTTCCGGCTGTGGCCGAGCCGTCGAGGCAGCAAGAGATGGAGTTTCCGTTCGACCAAAGATGGGGGCTGAAACTGTGGCGAGCGGTGTTTCTTGAGCCTCCAAGAACTGAGCCCGTTCCCGGGAACAGTGAAGTTTGGAATCGCGGGCGGCTTCTGGTGGAGGGTGCCGCACATTGTGCCGCGTGTCACACGGGGCGGAACTTAGTCGGAGCCCGGAAAACAGACACAGAGCACTTCAAGGGCAACAATACACTGCCAGGGGGTGGGAAAGCTCCGGCCATCGATTACTTGTCTCTCCGGAAACGCGGCTGGACCGTCGACAGTTTAGCATACGCACTGCGCAGTGGCATCATGCCGGATGGCGATGCATTCGGCGGAACGATGGGAGAAGTCGTTCTCTATGGAACTGCCTTTCTGACAGAGAACGACCGTAAGGCTATGGCGACCTATCTTCTGGATGATCATTCCGGTGATTGAAGATTTCGCAGAAAAGCACGCCCGGCACTGAAAAGAAGGATGGCATGAACCTCAATCGTCGGCAGGCCGCAGGTATGAAGACTTGGTTGGACATTACATGATAACAATTTTCGCCATAAAGAAGACCGCCCTAGCTGGAGTTTTTGCTATCTTGGTTGGGGTTGGTTCAGCTCACGCGCAGACGCAACCGGCCAACGCTGACCCTTCAACGGGTGAAGAGCTTTATGCTGAACACTGCGCCAGTTGCCACGGCGTGAATCTTGAAGGGCAAGACGATTGGCAGTCCCCTGATAGAGATGGCGTGCTTCGGGCGCCACCGCATGACCGCACAGGTCATACTTGGCACCACGATGATGCTGTGCTGTTTACCTATACTAAATTTGGGGGGAAAGCCGCGCTCTTAAACATGGGGGTAACGGGAGTCATCAGTGGAATGCCGGGATTTGAGGACAGGCTTTCCGATCAAGATGTTTGGGACATTCTAGCTTTCATAAAGTCAACTTGGCCGGAGCGCCTACAGGAGGCCCAGAAGCAACGCACGCTAATGACACAACCCCAAGGAAACTAATGTGAGACTGATTTTCATGTGGTTACTGACAGCCGTTGTTTCACTGTAGGCAAACTGCGCGGCGGTGCCATCATGAAGCAAGATGGCAGTTCAGGGCCGCCCGTGTCGGCCAGAACCAATTGGCTTTGATTGACAGCGGGGTGTCGGTTCCGGCGGATTAACCCAATTTAGTCATCGCTTGCCTAGCAGCACTTCACAAGCGAAGCCCCTAGCCTTGTACGACGGCGGCTTTAAGGCGCGCTCCTGCCGTCCGCTGCATGTGGCACCAATGTCGGCTTCCTGCGCAAGCTGATGTACTTCGTAACCGATGCTGCAGCGGCAGCGAATGTCCGCTCGGTCCCGCATCTTACCTGTTCGGGTCCGACACCGCGAACGGCTGTTCTCATTGTGTCTCTCATAACCCCCATCTGTGTACGTTCGGGGCGGTTGGGCCGAAATGGGCACTTTGCGGCCGCGATTAGAAAGAGCGCTGCGCGGAAAATAGTGGCCGGCGACGGGCATCATAGGCCGCGGCGGCGCGAAAGGCCGATTAGACTGCCGACAAGGTTCAACTTCCCGGTCTGGTAGCGGCGGGTCATCGCTCGAAGTGTGCCGCCTGGGTTCTTAACGGGCGCGGATGGATGATCCCTGTTGGCGTCGAGGATGAGAACGCAAAGGGCTGCGCCTTCAGTTCCCATGAGCTGGGCGGCTTCAGCCCAGGCGGAATAGTTGATGCCAAGATAGGGGAGCATGTCGTGGGCCGCTTCGATCAGATCCAACTCCCGAATGTGTGCCCGATCCCCTTGGCGGTAGCAGATGTGATTGCGCATATCGGCCCCGGCAAGCTCGCATAGGCGCTGCGGTGTCAACCCGCGCATGAATTTGGACTTGAAAGCTGCCGCTGCCGCTTCATCCTCATTCTCTATGCAATTCGTCGGGCCGTTAGGCCCGGCGTTTAATAAAGCCATGTCTGAGGGCTTGCCCGAGGTCCGTTTGTGGATGCTTGCATTACATTTTACAGGATTAGTTTCATAAGTGTCCTCTTGTATAAAGGACCGGAAGTTTTCTTCCGCTTGACGGGAAGAATCAGGACTGTTTTCAAACAGATCATCAACATGTCCACAGAGGGTACGGCAGGCGTTGACGTGGGTTTCAAGTGCATCGAGCCCCATGCGGCGCAGCTTGGAGCTGTGAGGCCACTGCTCAAACGCCTGGGTAGCGGCCCAGAAATCGGTGGAGCGTTCCAGCTGAGGCGATGCGGCCTCGATCCGGCGCTTCATGTGACGGAGATAGGTGCTGCGCAGCTGGACCAGCTCGCGCACGCGGGCACGGTCTGCACGGATGCGCTCACGCAACTCAATCAGATCCGGAACCATGTCGATCAATCGAGAGAATACGATGCCGCACTTGCCGTAGAAGGAACGTGAGCCGTTGGCTTTCACGCGCTTCTCGATCATGCCGTGAACAGCCTCAAGGGCGTGTTCATCGCTGCGAAGAGCGCGCTCTGTCTTGCCCAGGGCGAGGGCGGTGTCGGTTTGCGGAGCAAAGTAGACTGGCTCCTTGTCAGAGGTCGTCCAGTCTACCGGTCGTGTGTGCATCATCATGTAGATGAGTGCATTCAAGCGCTTGGCGCGCAGGCCAATTGCCGGGGCGATCTCGATCAAAAGTTGTTCGACCTGGCTGCGTTCCCACCCTTGGGGCAGGACCGGAAAATAAGGGTTGTTCATCTGCTGTCCTCACTATCGTTGAGCGAGGCGGCGTTGCGGGCATGTCTTACTTGTTCGCACAAATGCGTTTTTTTCTTGCCTGCAGTGGAAGGGGGGTGTTAAAACCGAAGTCGAAATCAGTGACTTTCTGGGAAGTTGGCGCTTCCTGGTTTTAGAACCCCCCCGTTAGGCTGCCGCCTTGCGGGGGTTTCATCTTTCTGGCGTTGAAAATCCTCCTTCCGATTCTCTGTTTTGATGCTTTCAGCATACAAGCTCTGGTGCACTTCACCAACGCAGCTGCTGGATGTTGCATCTAGGGCTATTCCTTGTGGGTTTGATAAGGATCAGGCCAAGATACACGATCTCTGTTCGCACAAATGCGTTTTTTACTTGATCGTACAATGTCTAGAATGGTAGAACCGATCCAAGTTGAAGGTTTGGAATTTCGGGATTGCCGTCCCTAGGTTTACCAAAATCCCCCTGTAAAGGTTTGCGCCTTTCGGGGGTTTTCTTTTTCTGGGTACTGCTCCTTTCTTCTTGCTCTTGCCCGAATCTGTTTTCAGATTCTTGTTATTAGTAGCGTCAGACATACAGATTTTTGTTGTCTGACGCAATTATAGTAGTGTCGCCAAGCCCCGGTACTAGAGTTAGTAGTACACGAACTCTGAACCTGTATTTCCCTCATAATCACGCCACTCGACACCAACGCCACGACGTCGCCCCCCCTGAGGGCAGGTAGGTACCGGGGGCATGACATAGGTGGGGACCGATTTCGCAGAGTACCCATGCCACGAAAACTCGCCCTGCGGCCCATACCGTCCTACTTGGGTGGAATCATGCTCGCCGCAGTAGTCTCTCTCTCTCCGTGCTTCAAAGCGAACATGATAGACTTTGATAGAGCGCACGTAGTTGAACTCAGCACCACTAATGTCAATGTCTGCTCTGCCGTCACCAGAGAGAATCTGTTGTGCGAGATGCAACATGATTGCCTCCGGTGATTCAGGCGCAGACCCACCATCCTCAATGAAGACGGTGGGCTGCGTTTCAAGCGCAAATTCCGTGAGTGGAGCGCTCGGAAATGATTGGTAGACTGGTCTTTGCGTCAACATGGCATCAACGAGCTGCGGCCTATCAGCTTTTGGTTGATCGGTATCAAACGAGGCACCCATTGGGCAACGCCAGATTTGCAAAGGAGGCTCAATCGGCCATGGGGTGATCCTTCGAATGAATTCAGCTTTTGCTCGTGCACAAGGTACAGATGCGGGCCAGCCACCCGCGAGGCACAGAAGAATAGCGCAGTCGATCTGATAGCTCTGTGCCTGAGCGCGTTCAGGTGCTATAGAAATGCTCGTACCTGCAAGCGCTGCGAACAAGGCGGTCGAGCGGAGGAATTTCAGCATGGTTGTCTCCTTCGCAGGTGTATTTCAGTATAAAGCGTCCACGACTTTATAATATCGTTTATTGCCTTAAAGAATTTACCTTTTCAATCCCTTTATGGTTGATCCACCACGTGAGAGACTAGATCCGCAGTTCGACGCTCGGCTCGGCCGAAATGTTAACAATATTAACATAAGACTGATTATGCGCCCGCACGAGTTCTAAGTTTCGGTTTAGTTTCAATATATTATCCTCACCACCTCTCAATCCGAAGAAAGGTGGTAAGGTCAAGAAACAGCCATGTTGTGATCGACGCGCGGTCATTCGTCTCGGCGCTACTCGTAAATCACATCCGTCTTGCGGCCATTTTTCCACATGGGCACCTGAGATCCAGTGTTCCACTCGTAGAGCCAACCAACAACTTCTCGCGTAGCACGGTCCAGGATGCGCTTGATAGGCTCTGCCTCAAGCCGTGTTTTGTCCGCAAACCCGTTGATAGAATCCTTCAAGTCAACGGTGTGCGGATCGGGTTCGGTTTGGATTGCAGTGTGCAGCATTTGGTAGCCTTCGGATGAATATGTGTGCTTCGGTAGTACCTTGTCGCAACCCGCCACCAGCGAAGAACCGGGGAAAGGTGCCACAACATGAGGTTGAATACATCGTGAATTGACAATCGCACGAAATAGAACGACACCATACGAAACGACGCGAACTGGAACCTTGTAAGCATTTGTCAAATAACGGAAAATTTTATGTTCCGCCGCCAAAGGATGGCCGCGATTTCAAGGAGCTTTTCAAGTACCTAACGGATGTGGGTGCTGGCAGGCCCTTGGACCAAGATGGAGTACCAGTTGGTCCGTGGACACCAGACTTGCTTGCAAGAGCCATTTCACAGATCCGAGCCAACCCAGGCGGTATCGAGGTTCGAACCGTACAGTACTGGTTTCAGGAAAATGATCGGGTGCCCAGTGCGGACAGTATCCGTTGGCTAGCCCGAATTTTCGGCTGCAACGATCCCGTTGCGTCAGGCGAATGGCAAGCCGAGCTTAGTGCCGCGAACAGACGGCTCAAGGCGAAGCGGAAAAATGAGCAGCGCGAAGATACGCGCTATCCTCAACACGCGCCCGCCAATCTGCCTACCCCTCAGAGTGATATTGCACCCGCTCCAACCGCCAGCAAACCAAGTCGGCGTTTCAACTTGGCAAGGAAGTCTGAAGCGCTGTTCAGCAACCATTCAACACTGAATTTGCCAGCTTCCGTGTGGGCGGGGTGGGTCGTATTGGGGTTCTTAACCTACATCATGGGTGTTCACAGCGTCACCTATTTTCCCATCGACGGCTTGCAAAAGCAGGTAGGTTTTTTCTGGGCCCCGAATTGGACTCTCGTTGAACTGGTCATCTTGCCGTTGTTTCTAATCTCAGTCGCTGGAATGCTTGCGTTCTGGAAAGGCGAACGGCGATTGTTGGTGACGCTTTCAGGCGCAGAACTGGGTGAGAAAGATGGATGGGGGCGGAGGGTGGAATCCTTCGAGTTTTCGCACTGGGCCGCCTTCTTCATCTGCTTTGTGATTGTGTTCATCGTTCAGTGGTCAGGAATTCATATGAGTGCCCTCGTGAATGGCGACGTTGGAAATCTTATGATGGATTGGAACCTATTGGCGATTGTGCGTCCGGAGGTCATCTCTGTGCCCGAGGCAACAGTGCTTTCCATGCTGGCGTTCCTGTACACTGCGGCGATCTGCTTCCTGTTCCTGACGGGGCTCGTCTTTATGTACACTTTGGCTCAGGATTTCTTTGAGATTTGCAACGAACCAGATCTTCATTCAAACGGCGTTCATCAGAGCAAGATCGGTGAAATCGGCAGTAGGCTGTTGTGCAGCATCTATAGGGCATCGCTTTTAGGCATTTGGATCGCCACGTGCATCAAGCTTCAGGCCGTTTATCTGCTGTCGGATGGGAAAAGCATTGTGGACTGGCTGCTCGGTGATGTTCTGTTTGTCCTGGGTGTTCATGACGAAGCAGGAGGCTGGCTTGATCAGCGGGCATTGGCGCACTTAACGAGCTTCCTTCTACTGTTTTCGACGTGTGCTGTTTTTTTCTTCGGATTTGTCCAAATCTATCGGGTTCTCGAAAAGGCGCTGCCCTCTGGTGCAGCCGGCCAATTGACAAAGGGGCATTGTGTGCCGCGATGGATGATGCTGAGCATCGTCGGCCTACTTGTTGCAAACTTCTTCCTCATTGGTCAGTTTTCTGGCTTCTCGATCCTCCTGATCGTTGGCATCTTGACCACAATTTACAGCCTGTTTGATCCAATGTTTGGGCGAGCGCAGGTAAACGAAATGACAACCAGCAAGAGTTGATCGATGCAGACAGCGCCCCTCTTTCATGAAATTGCCGAAGCCCCAGAAAACGGGGTGGCGTATTGGATACATGCCGACGACGGAGTTCAGCTTCGAGTTGGTCTCTGGAAAAGCGCAAACCCCGAAATGGGCACCGTTCTCGTATTCCCTGGACGATCCGAATACATCGAAAAATATGGTCGGACGATCGCTGACCTGGAGAAGTTCGGCTATACCACTCTAGTGATTGATTGGCGTGGTCAGGGTCTGGCCGACAGATCCGCCGCAGATCCGATGACAGGCCACGTAGGTCGATTTTCCGACTACCACAAGGACGTCGCTGCGATGATCAAAGCGGCGGAAGAGCTTGATTTGCCCAAGCCGTGGTATTTGATCGGGCACTCTCTTGGTGCCTGCATTGGCCTTCGCGCGGTATCAAATGGACTGCCGGTGTCGGCCTGCGCATTTACTGGCCCGATGTGGAACATCAACCTCCCAGCGGTTAAGCGCGCTGCCGCGTGGCCTCTTTCCTGGGCGGCTCAAGCGGTTGGCAAAGGCCATGTCTATGCACCTGGCACTGACGGAAAAAGTTATGTTCTCAGCACGGCCTTTGAAGACAACAGGCTGACTAATGATCCGGACATGTATCAATACTTCATCAGACAGGCCACAACGCTGACGGATCATCAGATTGGTGGGCCAAGCATGGGGTGGCTCTATCAGACCTTGAAAGAGACGAATGCACTGTCAATAGTGCCCTCTCCTGCCATTCCCTGCATCACCTTCTGCGGCGCACATGATGAAGTTGTTGACCTTCAGGCGATACAGGATCGTATGGCGCACTGGCCCGGCGGCAAATTGGAGCTGATTGTGAATGCGAAACACGATGTGTTTTCAGAGGCCCCTCATATTCGAAACAGTGTAATGGCTGACATTTGTGGGCTGTTTGCGACGGCTAGCTGTAGCGGCTTGAGATCATCCGGGCTTGGGCGCGAGATCATCGGCGTTTTCGGCTCAGATTATTTGAGACCCAAAATCGCCTCTGGCTCACAATAATTGCGACTGGGCGCAGATTATCTGAGACGGGCTCACGTCTCTGAGACTGAGCATATCACACCGGGTTGGTGGTCGGAGATCAGCCGTTCGCGTCGTCAGGCCCGAACAGGTAAGATGCGGGACCTTCCAGACATTCGCTGCAGGTGCAGTCTGGACAGCCTCAGGGGTCAGCTTCGCGTAGGTTGCTGACCTTTGCAAAGTCACGCCCGTCAAGCGCTCGCGACAGAGGTGGCCGATCTTTGGGCCGATTTTCGTGAAAGTCACGACAAAAGTTACCAGGCATCTCATAGCGAGCAGGTATCACAACCGTGTCAGGGGCCCAGGATTAGTTACCCACGACTTATCCACGCTGGTAATTGTATCATACTAGCTTGCAAGCCTTGTGCGACTAAGGTTACTTGCCCACAACTAACGGGGAAATTCTTTTGGTTTTCAGGAATACGGGTATGGTGAATCTCAACGAAGTCTTTGGCGTAAGCTCTAACGCTATAAAATCATATTTTCCAAGAGGGCAGATCGACGGCTTGTTCAATGAAGCAATAGCTTCTGATAAGCATGTGGTTGTTTATGGTGCCTCCAAACAGGGCAAAACTGCCCTGGTATCACGATATCTTTCTTACGAAGAAAATGTCGTGGTGAGGCTGGCGCCGAAATCCACCGTTGAGGATATCTATGCCAGTATTCTTCGGCAGGCTGGTGTTTCGATTGAGGTAAGTTCCACGTCAGAGAACGCGGGAAAAATTGGCGGGAATGCCGGAGCAAAATTTAAGGCAAAGATCCCTCTAATTGGCGAGGCAGAGTTTAATGGGGGTGGTTCTGGTGAGGCTTCTCAGAGAGATGCAATACAGAGTGAAGCTATTCCATTCAACATTTCAGTCCCTCAGGATGTGTCTGAGCTGCTTCATAAGGTTGGATTTAGAAAGAAGGTCATCCTAGAAAACTTTCACTACCTAGATGATTTGCTTCAGAAGCAAATTTCCTTTGACCTCCGTCTCTATCAAGAGATGGGCATTCTTTTCGTAATTTTGGGTGTCTGGAGGCAGAAAGATAAGCTTCGGATCTACTGCTCGGACCTGACCGATCGCGTTATTGATGTTCCTGTAGAGCCTTGGGAAGATGACGACTTTCGGGAAGTTGCGGCTCTGGGCGCGAAAGAGATGAACGCTGAGATTGACCCAAAGATCGTTGAAACTTGTGTCGGGAACTCTTTCGGCAGTATTGGCGTCTTTCAAGAGCTAATGCGAGAAGTATGCGAAGCGGCCGGTCTGAAAGAGCGTCGAGATGTCATTTTTGGAGTTTATGGAGAACAGTTTGCCGAACAAGCGATCCAAAAAAAATCCGAACAGTATGGCGCAACGCACAGGCAAGCCTTGGAACAAATTGCTTCCGGAAACATAACACACTCCAAGGAAAAGGCTCTTCAGCCGCTACATCTACCCTACTACCTCGTGCGATCAATACTCGATCTAGGGTATGATGGGTTTGAACATGGGGTCGACAGATCTGAAATTACTGAAAGGGTTAAAAGCATGCATCACAGGAAAAATGACGTGCGCCCTGGCGATATGACCAATCTTCTTCACAACCTAAGTGGTACGCAACATAAGAAGGGTATTAACCCGCCGCTTATCGACTACGATCAAAGTAAGCGCCGTCTATTCGCAATAGATTCTACATTCTTCTTTTTCTTAAAAAACTGTGACCTCGCAGAATTCGCTGAAGAACTCCCTTCTCCATTGACGCAAGCGTGAGGTGTTGAAAGTGCAGGAAGTTACTTCCTGCACATCCCCGTCGCTCTTGACAAGCTCATTAAGGGGCCGGTTTCCGCCCTCCACAACCAGTCCTTGATGAGCGTTGGGCCCAGGCTGAAGGTCCGTTTGGGGCTGACACCGGCATGCTGCGGAAGCAAGATGGGTTGACGCAGACAGTGGTTGCAATGGGCTCGTTCGACTAGTTGGAACTTGCCGCAGAGATGGCAGGAACGAGCCTTTCAAGCACATCGAAAACGGCTTGAACTTGGCTCGTTATGCCGACGTTGGTAGTGCCTGAAGTGTTACAGATCGGGGAATCTTTAAATATGAGCGGATTTGCTGACGCAATTGGCCTCGATGTCAGCTGGCCAGTCGAAGTCAATCAAAATGATGAAATGAGCGTGACGGGCTTGGTCAGGTGGGCTCGCGCCTACTTGAACGCTGGTGAACTTTTGCATTTCGCTGAGCGTCATCACGAGCCTGAATTCTACCCCGGCCCGGTAATGCAGACTATCGGTCTGGCGACTGAGCTTACTCTCAAGACAATGCTTCGGGGAGGTGGAAAGAGCCCAAAAGCCGTGCGGACGTACAGCCACAACACCTATAAGGCGTATTACGACGCTCGGTCATATTTTGATGAGGTGAAGTTTATCAATTTGCATTTTTCAAACACTTCTCACTTGTCTGTACCAGAGGAGGTTAGGATACGGCTGACCTCACGCGGTGAAACCGACATAGAACACCGTTGGCGTGTCTATTTTGATCACTTGCGAGTTTTGGACACCGTATACGACAGGCCATATCGCACTAGGTACGTAACGCCAGGCTCGGTGGTGTTGCCGGAAACTGAAGTTATTCTAGTCGGAACCAAACTCTTACTCACTGCTATGGAGGAAAGGTTAGCAGACTGAACGGCAGCAAAGTGCGCTTCACGACTTGCTGCACGTGCGAACCAACGGAGGATGGCGAAAGCCCGGTCAGGGCTCTCCTGGAACCTTCGCCGCGCCAGGCGTGAATGGCCGCTGCTCGCAACGGGCACCGATCAGTGGAACGCTCACAAGGAAAACGCCCGTTATTCTGGCGATGACGAGGTGCTGCGAATTTCCGGCCTAGGAGCACAAGATTACCCGATCCGGAAACCTATGATAGGTTTCCCTTGGCGAACTATCTTTCCTGCCATCGGTCTCACTGCGCTGATTTGAGTCTCAACAATGTGAGCCGGTCGCAGGTAATCTGATCCCAGTCGCAGCTATTGTGAGCCGGACCCAGTTTATAGTCTCAAATAATCTGAGCCGAAAACGCCGATGATCTCGCGCCCGAGCGCCGATAATCTCAAGATACCGTAATGGGCTGCTCAAGCCGCGTGTTTGGTTACAAGCTCCTCGTGAAGGGAAGTGGATTGTCCACCTTCCGTGTCAGCAGGAGGATATCATGGAAGTCTATATCGGGGTCGATGTGTCACTGGAATTGTCGAGTGTCTGCGTGGTCGACCGCGCCGGCCAGGTGATACGTGAGACAAAGGTTGCAAGTGAACCCGATGCGTTAGTCGATTTCTGTTGTTCATTGAGCCAACAGATCGTGTTGATTGGCATGGAAGCGGGGCCTTTATCGCAATGGTTGTTCGCTGGGTTGACTGAAGCAGGACAAAAGCCGGTTTTGATGGAGACCCGCCAAGTCAAATCTGCGCTACAGGCGATGCCAGTCAAAACCGACCGGCGCGATGCACACGGGATTGCCCAACTCTTGCGCACTGGTTGGTTTCGGCCAGTGCATTGCAAATCAATCTCGGCGCAGGAGATCCGAGCTTTGCTTTCAGGACGTAAGCTGCTGCTGAATAAGCTGATTGAAATCGAGCATGGCTTAAGAGGTATTCTGCGCGGCTTTGGTTTGAAAATGGGCAAAGTCAGCAGGGGGCGTTTTCTAGAGCGGGTGAATGAGCTTGTTGCAGGCAACCCTATGCTTGAGGAGATCTCGCAGGCGATCTTACAAGCTCGCTCGGCGCTCCAGACGGAGGTTTCGGATCTTGATCGCCGCGCTCGAAGCCTGGCCCGCGCTGACGGCCCTTGCCGATTGATGATGACAGCCCCCGGTGTCGGAGCGCTGACGGCCCTCACCTTCAAAGCGGCGGTGGATGATCCTGCCCGGTTCCGGTCATCAAAGCGCGTCGGGGCGCACTTTGGACTGACACCGCGAAAACACCAATCCGGTGAGACCGACATAACCGGTTCGATCACTCGGGCGGGCGACGCAGGAGTCCGTGCCATGCTCTTTGAGGCGGCGCAGGTCTTGCTGACCCGTGTGCAGGCGCCGTCGGATTTGAAAAGCTGGGGGCTGGCAGTAGCTCGGCGGCGCGGTTTAAAACGCGCCATTGTCGCCGTTGCACGTAAGCTTGGAACAGTGTTGCATCGAATGTGGTCGGATGGTGCCGAGTTCCGCTCTACGGTCGCCGCGCCTGCGGCAACCACATGATTGTACAACGAAAGAAAAACCAGATCCGGTTGAGCTGAAAAGCCAGCTCACCGACGTCCCCCACCGGGACGCGGATCCCGAAGACGCCGTGTAGCGGCTCGTGGCTCGCAAAAGTGAAGCCCGCTCTCAAGATTGGCGCTCGGGGTCTTTCTAACAGGTATCATGTGGCGGCCCACGTCGACCACGAACGGAAGCATGAAACCGGTGGATGGACGAAATTGGGAGCTTGACTAAACTCAGGCCATTACGGAAGCCGCTACAGCTAGCAAAGAGCCAGCCGCTGCCGCCTAGAACTTGTAGCTGACCTTCACACCAGCTGAGATTGCCTCGTTACCTGAAAACGCAGTAACCGAGGAGTCGGCGCTGCCGAGTTCAAAGTATCGGACACCTGTAGTGACCTTCCAGTCATCAGTTTCATAGGACACGGCCAGGCCATAGCTGACATATCCGTCTGTGCCAGAGAAGTTACCGACGATATCGCCATTATCCTTTTCATAGCCGATGGTGGCCGCGCCGCTCCAGTTTTCGTTGAACTGGTGCCCGATACCCAATTCGTAAGTCCAAATGTCGCTTGTGCCGCCTGCAATCGGGTTGTTTACCACGCCAACGCCGGGAACCAGTGTGAGGAAGTCACTTGGCTGCACCCTGAACTTCGTCCATTCGCGCCACCTGACTGAACCAAAAAGCAGGGTGTTGGCCGTGATGCCGGATCGGGCGTGCAGCGTGAAGGCTTGAGGGATTTCAACCTGGAACGGAGTGCCGGTATTATCACGGAAATCGTGCTCAGTCTTGGACTCGTATGTTGCTGCGATGCGCAGGGCAATGTCCGGAATCTCAAAGGCGGCGCCGACCAGGTAGCCGACTTGGTAGTCCTTGCTCACGCTAAGATTATACGGGCTGGATACGGTCACAGGCGAACTGACCGAGATATCGCCATCAACGCCAATGACGCGCAGGCCACCATAGACGCTGAACCGGTCGGTGAATTGATACTTGGCCAAGCCGGTATATGCGATTGAAGAGACTTCGGCGGTCGATCCACCAAAAAATGCGGTGGGGCTGGTGTAAGCCAAAGATACCCCGACCGGTTCATCTATGACGAAGGCCAGTGAGATGCGGTCGTTCAACTCTCGTTTGTAACCTAGAGCGTAGGTTTGGTAGCTGTTTGCGATATTGCCTGTGGGACCGGCTGGAATGCCCGGCAGGGGGTCGCCTGAGACCGTCGGATGCCCTGTGACGGCAGAAAACTCGAGATAGTTTTTGCCTTTTTCAAACAAGATCTGCGAGGGATCCACGCGTCGCTCGATGCCACCAGCTGAAACCATAGAAGCCGCTACGGAGAGAGCGCCACCTACGAAAAGTACGTATTTCATGTAGCCCAAACTCAACTTGACCAAAATCTGCGGCTACTTGGTCTAAATCAGGTATGTTTGCAAGCTGTGATTGTCAGAATTGGCGGCTCGTTGCGGATAGAACAACAAGCCAAACGGAACCGGCTCACTCAACCGTTGGTTCTCAGCTGGCTACTTCCTTATTAGCTGAACAAACTGCCCGTATTCCTGGCTAACTTCTTGCGCCTCTTGAAAGGCACGCGCACGTTCTGCCTCAAGGCATCTGAAGTAGTCCTGTACGTCGCTAATGTAGGTTTCAAAGTCACCCTGTATCAGGTTGGAATACTCACGTATTGCGTCCGGATCGGCCGGGACAAAGGGTCTGTCCGGTGCAAAACAGGCTTCTGCCTGCACCATCGAACCTATGAAAACAAACAATATTGTAAGGGTATGAGTTCGTTTCTTAGCCAGTAACAAAGCCTGTTGTCCCCTATAATAGCTGGAAAAATTAGCCGCCTACGCGTAATGGTGACGTAGAAACCGCGTTCCTGCAAGATACAATATTATAACTTGCGGGACGTATTATAATATCGTAGTAACAGGGTGCCCGAGGAGGGTGCCCTGTTTGCCAACCTGAAAGAGAGCGCAGACGTGGGGACAGATCTAAGCAAAGAAACACCGAATGTGGTTACAGAAACGCTATTCCGGTCTCTTGTCGGGAACGGTTATCAAGCTGAGGTTGTGTCCAGAGTTGCCGCTCACAAGAAGGCAGCAGTCTGGTACGGTGAATGGATCATTCGAGTGGTCAACCAAGACCGCACGTATGAGAAAACGCTGGTTCCCGCCAGAAAACGGGCAAACGCTCAAGAAGACGAAATTACTGTCCGGGTCTTCAAGACCGCCAACGGGCTCATTTCTTTCATGCAGGGGGTCGGCTTCGAACACGTTGACATCCCGCTTGTTGCCGGTGGGCGGTCAATTCATACCCTCACGAACAATTCTCTGGACACTAACGGCGGCTAGCGCAACAGCGCTATCTCTCATCAGCACTGGCGCAAATGCGCAAGGAATGGTGCTGGTCATGCAAGGCGACGGCTCGTTAGAAGCCTCGACCTCGCAAACGGCTTTCGCAAGAAATTACAATGACGGGGTGGGGCAAGGCTCTGCCTCTCAAGGGCTGCAGGCCCGAGACGGAACTGCCAAAGACGAAACATCGTCTGAAGAGAATAGCTTTCGGGTCGCGTCGGTTGCACCACGCACAGCTCGCGCCCGCCCCGAAGTTCTCACTGCCATTGATGAGACAGCCTTGCGTTATGCAAGCCACCCTGCCCTCCGTCGTGCGGGTCTGTCCGTTACCGAATGGCGGCTCTTGTTCCGCTCCAACATAGAAATTGAAAGTGCCTACAACACCAACGCCCGCAGTCATGTCGGGGCGATTGGCTTGGGCCAACTCATGCCAGCGACCGCACGCGATCTGGGCGTCGATCCGCACGACTGGCAACAGAACCTCGATGGGTCGGCCCGGTATCTTCTCATGATGCTGGTCCAATTCGGGGACGCGAGGCTTGCACTGGCGGCGTACAACGCCGGTCCGGATGCGGTCACGCGACACGGCGGCATCCCGCCCTATCGGGAAACGCAAAACCACGTCAGCCGTGTGCTGGCGGTGTTCAACCGGCTCGAAGGAGACATTTCATGAAGCCAAACTTTAACCTCTTTGTGGCGCTGTCGGCGTTTTTGCTAGTGCTGGCGGAACCTGCACTCGCTCAGAGCATCGACCTGTCACCTGTTCAAACCTTGCTGCAAGGCATCGTTGACGCCATCACCGGCCCCCTCGGGATCGTGATCGGCACGCTGGCGCTGATCGGTGTGTTCCTGTCGTGGCTGTTCGGCGTCCTCGATTTCCGTCAGGCCCTTT
Source organism: Leisingera sp. M658 (assembly GCF_025144145.1). Lineage (NCBI taxonomy): Bacteria > Pseudomonadati > Pseudomonadota > Alphaproteobacteria > Rhodobacterales > Roseobacteraceae > Leisingera > Leisingera sp. M658. Next base: position 28,197 of record NZ_CP083550.1, on the reverse strand, counting down.
GGGTTGTGGTGGCAATCGCGGGCATCGCGGCAGCTCCGACAATCGTTGCAGCAATCTGGACAACGTAAGGAACTTCGAAAATGGCAGAACAGTCCCCACTTTTCCTGGGCCTTGTCAGACCTCCCAAACTGCTCGGGCTACCCATCATGTATGCGATGGTCTGGTTGTTCGGGTCTGTTCTGGTGTTCCTCTGGGTCCAGAGCTGGGTGGTCGCCGTGATTTCGGCGGTCGCCTATCCCTTGCTGTGGAAAGCCGCAGATTGGGACCCGAATTTTCTCGACGTGGTGGCAACCACACTTCAAGAAACCCCTCCGACTGCAAACCGGAAAATTCATGGAGGCGACAGCTATGCCTCGTGATGAAGCCTTTGATCCTAAGACTTTGCTTCCCCATTGGGTGAAGAAGGAAAAAGAGCTGGCGCACATGCTTCCTTATGTGAGCCTGGTCAATGACGTGACGGTCCGGACGCGCGGTAACGAAATGTTCCAGTGCGTTCGCCTGACTGGTCTTAATAGCAACACGACCGACGACGAACACCTTGACAAAACGCGCGCACTCTTTGCCTCCATCATCGCCCAGATCGGCCCGGAATTTTCATTCTATGTCCATAAGGTGTCCAAGGCCATTGATCCGGCTCTGACACCGGTATCCGGCGAAACATTCGCCGCCGCTGTAGATGCGCGCTGGTCTGATTTTCTCGACAGTCGCGGTCTCCGTGACAAGACACTGACGCTCACGGTTTTGCATCGCCCTGCCCTCGGCACCAAAATCCCGTTCAAATACAACAAGTCGATCTCGGCCCTAAAGGAGCAAACTGAGCGGCGCTTGCGTCGTCTTAATGAGGTCGTCGGCTTCCTAAAGTCGACTTTTGCGGAAATGTCCCCGCATCTTCTCTCTGCAAAGAAAGGTGAGCTTCTAGGCTTCCTTGGCGGGCTGAACACAGGGCAAGAACTGCCACTGTTCTCCGGATCGAAGTACGGCTTTCTTGCGCAGGATGTTGCGAATACCCGCGTCACTTTCAAAGGCGCAACCTTTCAGATCAGCGACGGCGTAACCGGCTCCCGTTATGGCACGTCTTTTGCCATCAAGAACTATCCGGCCAGAACGTCATGCGTGATGTTCGATGAGCTGAATTTACCGGTTGATATGGTCGTGACGCACTCGTTCACTCCGATCAACAGCAACCTTATGGCGGGACGCATCAAGAAACAGCAGCGGCTCATGCGTGCGGCAGACGATGGTGCTTTGTCGCTTGAGGCCCAACTTTCCGAAGCGCTGGATGACCTTGAGTCCAAGCGTCTCAGCTTCGGTGATCATCACATGACCGTCACCGTTTTTGCGGACTCGCCGGAAGAATTGGAGTCTATCGCCGGCGAGGTGCGCAACACTGCGGCCACCGAAGGAGTGAACATGGTTAGCGAAGGTTTCGCAGGCCGCACTCACTTCTTTGCTCAGCATCCGGGTAACACAGCAAAACGCAGCCGCAAAGCGGCCGTTACCAATCGGAATTTCGCTGACTTCGCCGCCTTCCACCGCACTCAGCTCGGCAAACACGGGAAGCAAGTTCCGTGGGGCACGGCGATCTCAATGTTTCCGACCCCTGAACTGTCCGGATACTGGTTCAACTATCATGAGCAAGGATCACCCGACAAAGAACCGACTGGCGGTCATACACTAATCCTCGGGCGCCCTGGCTCAGGCAAATCTACGTTGTCGGCCTTCATCATGACGCAGGCGCGTCGGGCAAATGCTCGGTTGTTCGTGTTTGACTACCGTATGGGCATGGAAATGGCCGTGCGCGCAAATGGCGGTCGCTATGCGTCGATTAAGGCCGGGGAAGCAACCGGACTGAACCCGCTTTGGACCGAGATTGACGAGCGCGGTCAGGCATGGCTTTCGGATTGGCTGGCCTCACTCATTCACCGTCAGGATCGGCCTCTGACACCTGCACAGACCAACCTAATTCAACATGTGGTGCGGCAGAACGCTACGGCCAGCGACGAAAATCTGCGCAACTGGTCCGACCTCAGTTCTCTCTTCGTTTCGGCTGACGATGAAGGTGATCTGCACGAGCGACTTCAGGAGTGGACGCAAGAAGGGCGTTACGGCTGGATTTTCGGCCAGAACCGGGAAGACACGTTCTCGCTTGATGGTGATGTGGTCGGTTTCGACCTAACCGGCATTTTGGACAGTGAAAGCGAAAAGGAGCGGATGGCTGTTCTGTCATACCTATTCCGCCGCGTAGAGCGCGTTATCGAAGACAGAAAGCCGACAATCATCATTATTGACGAGGCTTGGAAGGCACTCGACAACGGGTACTTCGCAGAACGTCTTTCCAACTGGCTCGTGACAGCCCGGAAACAAAACGCGGTTGTCGTGATGATGACCCAATACGCCAGTCAGCTCGAAAAAACCCGGACAGGCAAGACGATTGTGGAGGCAGTGCCGACTCAAATCCTGCTGCCCAACATTCGTGCAAATGCCTCGGACTATTCAATGCTGAACCTGCACGGAAAAGAACTCGATGTGCTGCTCAACACGGGCAGTAACTCGCGCTTGGGGCTTGTCAGGGACGACCAAGGGTCCGTTGTGATCAACGCGGACCTGAGCGCCCTGGGCGAGCTGCTGACCATCCTCGGCGGAATGGAAAAAGGTGAACAGCTGGTTGGTGCCGACTACCGCCAGCGAGACTATTTTTGGAGGGTTTCATGAAAATCACCGGCATCACACTGCTCTTGGCTGCGCTCGGCGTTGCCGGCTGCACAAGCTACACCCCTTCGCGGGCCAACTGCTTCGACACAGTAAGCCGCAATAGCAACTCATTTAGCTTCCTCGCCACACCGACTGATAATGTCGTTTCGCGCGGTTCGACAGGCGATTGCGTCTTTACCCCTCTAGGCGGTGCGACCGGCGAAGGGGTGAACTGATGGGAAAATTCGCCTCTCTCACGGCCATTGGTCTGATCTGGGCGAGCGCATCCTTCGGGCAGGGTGTGCCCACTGTTGATGGTAACCTAATCATCCGCAACCAGGCGGCCAATTCCCACCGCGAAGCTGATCTAACTACTCAGCGGGAAACGCTGACGGTCCAAGAGAGAATTGCGCAAATTGAGCAGGAACAGCTTGCGGTCCTGCAGCAGATTCTTGATGCGCAGACCAGTCTTGGCGGACAGGGTATTCCAGCGATGGTGTCCGGTCTCGAAGAGGGTTCATCGCCGGAGCAGTCAGCGGATATTCTGTACAGCTCGACAGATCCCAATCCAGGTGGCGATCAGATGTTTGGCGACGCCGCTTTGAACATTGAACAGCTGATTATTCGGGTCGCTCAAGAAACGCATGGTTTGAGCGGCGTCGGTGAGGCCGGTCTGTCTGTTGTGCAGTGGCGTTGCCTGCTGCAAGCACTGATCTGGCAAGAAAGCCGCTTTACCATCGGTGCCCGTTCACCGGTTGGTGCATTCGGACTGACGCAGATCATGCCTGCAACTGCTGGCGACCTCGGTATCAATCCCGAATACTACGATAGTCCTTATTTGCAGGTGCATGGCGGCGCTCGCTATCTGGCGCAGATGCTCAACATGTTCGACGGAAATATCATTCACGGTTTGGCAGCATATAACGCCGGACCGGGCAACGTGCAGAACTATGGCGGTGTGCCACCATTTAAAGAAACACAGCATTACGTCCAAGTCATTCCCAGAAAATACAACGAGTACCTGACGCGCGTAGGCGGCATCGACGCTCTAGGCACGATTGATCCGTCCCTGCTGGCAAATTCAAACCTGTCGATCACCGGACACAATGCAAGCGTCTACGGCAGCTATGCCACTGCATCTGTTCAAGCGGCGGCACTGCGGATCAGAGACATTGTTGAACGGATTGGACAGACGCAGGACGTGCAGGAGGCGATGGCGCTCAATGCCTATGCACGGGCGGAACTGGTGCGCTTGGTCGCGGCCAGAACACGGCTGCAAGCGGCTCGGACAAAGCCAATGAGTGCAGAGCAATTGGCCTTGGCCGCTGCTCGTTTGGAAGAACAACAATTCATGGATTTCACATTGGAGGAACTGGACTGATGAAAACCATCGAAAAATCCCGTGCCCTATTTCGCACGGTTGCAACGGCGGCGCTCATCGGAGCCGGTGCTGTCATCGCCACGCCCGGCCTTTTGGGTGGCGGCGCGGCTCATGCTCAGGGTGTACCCACCGTAGATACTCAGAACATCGCGCAGGAAATCCAGCAACTTCGACAGATGATCGAAGATGAAGTGCTGCAAAACGAGCAACTTCTTCAGCTTCGTGAGCAATTTGCGACGTTGCAAGAACAGCTGGGCCAACTTCAGGAAACCTACGACGCTTTGACCGGCCTCATGGAACTACCCGAAATCATCCGGACTGAAATGGAAGCAGAGCTGAACGGTATTCTGGATCAGGAGTTCGGCGACATTATCGGTACCATCGAAGCCATCCAAAACGGCGACTGGTCGGCACTTGCCGGATCTGGCTCTGGCGAGATCCGCACGCAGATGGACCGCGTTCTGGCTGAAGCTGGATTTGACGAAGACACACTGTCCCAAATGGCGAACAGCGGCAATCCTGGTGCTTCTCGAACGGCCACACAGGCGACCACAGGTGCGCTAGTCTCAGCCGCTGCTCAGAACAGCTACGACGACGCTGGACAATCGCTTGAGCGTGTTGATCGCCTCGTGGGCATGATCGGTGACATGGAAGAGCTGAAAGACAGTGTGGATCTAAACACGCGGGTCACTGCGGAGCTGGCTATTGCTCTGGTTGCGATGTGGCAACTCGAAGCCGTGCAGACCGTGGGCGACGGCCAGGCTGGTTTAATTGACGCGGCCACCATCGCGGAAGAGCAGCAGTTCATGGACTTCACTCTCCCGACCTTGAACGCGAACTGACGGAGAACGGGTTTTGAACAAGGAAGTGGAAATTATCGAAGAAGAGCTGATCTACGGCGCGCGGCGGCGTGAACAGCTCTGGCAAAAGCTGGCCTTTGGCGGGATGGCATTCGGTGTAATTGGGTGCCTTTCGGCCGCGGCTGTCGCCATCCTCGATGTTGACCCTGCTCCGGTAGTCGTTCCTTACGATCCGGAAACAGGAATGGCGCTTCCAAATGCATCCGTTGGCGCTGTGCAGGTCACACAAAACCAGGCGATCATTGAAGCGCAAGTGTATCGTTATGTGACGCAGCGCGAAACATACAACCAGCTCGACAATGACTTGCGTGTGCGGCGCATTCTCGAAAGCTCGTCTGGCGCGGCTGACGCCTCGATGCGTCAACTCTGGAATAGCGCAAACGAAAGCTTTCCGCCCGAAGTGTACGGTCCAAGCGCCCGGCTTGATGTTGAAATTCAGAGCATCACCCGAATTGGCGAAAACAGGGCTCAGGTCCGTTTCAGGAAGCGCCTGACCTCGCCGCAAGGCGTCCAGGCAGGTTTGTTTACAGCGACGCTCCTGTTCGATTTCCGGCCCGAAGAACGGCGTTCCATAGACCATGTGTGGACCAACCCCTTTGGCTTCACCGTCACCGAGTATGCCGTTCGGTCAGACAGATTGGAGAACTAACATGAAGGCATTGAAAACAATCACTCTGACCGCCGTTTTGGCGCTCACTTCGTTTCCGGCATGGTCGGAATCCATTCCAAAATCTGGGGGACGCGACGCACGGGTGCGGATCGCGACTTATCAGGAACGGCAGGTTTATCGTTTGAGCGTCAGCTTAACACACGTAACTACTGTCGAATTCGGAGAAGGCGAAACCATTCGCTCGATCATCGCCGGTGATACTGAAGGTTTCCAATTGGACGGCGTGCCTGGAGGACGTGCCTTCGCCATCAAGCCAAATGGCAGAGGCGTTCATAGCAACATCACCGTCTACACTAACCGGCGGAGCTATTATTTCAACGTAACAGAGGCCCGGTCCCCGACCTACTACGTTGTTCAATTCCGGTATCCGGAGACGAACCGCCGCCCGCAGAATGCAGTTGCTCAACAGGCCCCAAATTACAATTACGCGGCCAGCTCAAGCACTGAGTTCACACCCGCATCGGTTTGGGATGATGGCACATTCACCTATTTCCGCTTCCCTCGCAACGCGCCCGTTCCGGCAATTTTCCGGCACTCCGGCGGTCGTGAGCGCACGGTTAACAGCCAGCAGGTCGAAGACGGCGTGCTGCGCGTTTCCGGTGTTAGCCGGGAATGGGTTCTCCGCTTGGGCGAAGAAATTGTCTGCATTGAAGAAATCGTAAAGGCTGGAGAATCCTCATGAGCGACCAACCGGATTTTGAAGCCCGCCTTGCGGCGCTGGAAGGCGGCGAAACAAACACCGCTGAGAAAAAACGCCCTTCAGTGTTGCTCGCAACTGTTGGAATTGGTGCTATTCTGTCCCTCGGTGGCCTAGCCTATCTCGGGGCGCAGCCTCAAGAAGAGGTCGCATTGCCGACCGCGCAGCCTGATGAGTTCCAGCCAGCGGGTGACGGATTTGGAGAAATCCAACCATTCGTCCCCCCTGCCCCGCCGGAACCAGAAATTCGGGTCGTTGAACAGCAAGTCGAACCAAATGCGGAACTTCTGGCACAAATCGCAAAACTGCAAGCGCAGATCGAGGCAATTCAGAATGCACCTGAGCCGGTTGTAGAAGATAACTCAGCTGCAGCTGAGGCTATCGAGGCGCTGACAGCCCAGATTGCCGCTCTACAAGAGTCATCTGAAGCCGCCCAGTCTCAGTTTACGGAAGAACTGGCAGCCAGAGACAGACAGCTTCGGATGCTGCGCAGTGACCTTGAATTGGCGCAGCTCCAAACACCCGCCGAACCCATCCTGAACGGCCCTTCTGATGAAGAACAGCGGCGATTGGCAGAGTTGGAGCGTCGGCGTCAGCAGGAACTTGCTTTCCAGCAGGCACGCATTGAATCTCCCATGATCGCATTTGGCAACAGCTCAAATTCCGGCGCGGGTGGGGACGAACTGGCTTCGCGCACCTTTGGCGAGGTTACAGATTTTGTTCTCAATGGCGCTGCGCCTTCGCAAGTGACCCAATCGGAAATCATCGCCAACCCGTCAAGCACCGTTGTTCAAGGCACTATGATACAGGCGGTAACGGAAACAGCTATGGATAGTTCCCTGCCCGGCCAGATCCGCGCGGTGATCTCTGAAGACGTTCACGCCTTCGACGGATCCCGCGTTCTGATCCCGCGCGGATCGCGTTTGATCGGACGCTATCGGTCTGGTCTCGACATTGCTCAGAAGCGTGTGACCATCGCTTGGGACCGCATAATTATGCCCAACAACCAGAGCGTAGAAATCAGCTCTTTCGGGGGTGATGAGCTAGGCCGCTCTGGTGTGACCGGCTTTGTCGATACTCGCTTTGCGGAACGCTTCGGTTCCGCCGCTCTGATTTCTCTGATTTCGGCCGCCCCGTCGGCTGCGTCCGCCAACGTCACAGACGACACCGCCGCCGAAGTCCTGGAAGACATTGGCGACGACCTGGCGAACGCAACGGACAGCGTGATCGGTGAATACCTGTCCTTGGGTCCGGTGATCTACGTCGAACAGGGTTCGCGGATTACCGTCATGGTAGATCGTGATCTGGAGATTTTCTAAGTGACTACGAGTTACCTACAAGCGTCGCTGGATAAGCTTCCGGATGCGGTTCGAGATGATGTGATCGAGATCTGCATCAACCCGGACGGGACCGTTTGGGGCGAGTTTCAAGGGGACCATTTCATGCGCCCCCTTGAAGCCAAACTGAACCAGACGGAAATCCGCGACCTCGGCAACCAAATCGCGTCCGCGTCCAATTCCACAATGAGCAAGCAGAAACCGATTGTTTCCGTGAGCATCACTTATCGAACGCGGCCTATCCGTGCCCAGGTCATTCAACCCCCAGCAGTTGCGGATGGTTACTCCATATCGTTGCGGTTTTTCTCAACCCTTCCGCTGGACCAGATCAAGTTGAAGTATTTGTTCGGAAAAGAGCGAAAGCTGGAACAGGTCAGGCATGACAGGAACCGTGAGCTGCGCGAAGTCGTTGCTGGCGGTGATATTGACGAGGCGGTGAAGTTTTGCGTTTCACACAAACTCAATATGATCGTGTCCGGCGGCACCTCGACCGGGAAAACTGTAGCGGCTCGAAAAATCCTCTCCCATGTGGCGAATGATGAGCGGATCATCACTATTGAAGAAGCCGCCGAACTCATGCCGACACAGCCGAATGTTGTCACCCTGATCTCCAACCGTGATGAAGAATTTCAGACCGCCGACACGCTGCTGACCTCGACACTCCGAATGAGGCCAGACCGGATCGTTCTGGGCGAGGTTCGCGGACGCGAAGCTATGACTTTCCTTGAGGCAATTAACACAGGTCACGGTGGCTCTATGACCACTCTCCACGCGGAAACACCGCAGCTGGCGGTTCAGCGCTTAGCGATTGCCGCCCTAAAGACCGATGTGCAGATGACCTATCAGGATATGATACATTATATCGAAAGTTCGATTGACGTGATCATTCAGGCGGGGCGCCATGAAGGGGATCGCGGCATTACCGAATTTTATCTTCCCGGCAACCAAAGCGAGGGCGCAGGCCATGAAAAGGTTTGAAAACGAAGTACTGTCCTTTGTCGTTAACGGCCCGAAGGATTTTGATGCGATGCAGGTCAAGCTCAAAGAGTGGGGTCACGAAGGCTTTGAGATTGTATCGGTTGTGCATCAGTTCAACCCAGACAATACATACACAGCATTCCTGAAAAGAGAATTCTACGACGACGAAACCTAACGGGAAAGAACTGCCAGATGAGAAACATCCCAATCGCATTGACTGCTGGAATCCTTTTGACAACCGCAGCCCCCTCATGGGCGCAATTCGTTCCTACATTGGGCAGCGACACGCCGCGCGTTTGTCCAGACCAGCCGCCACAGCCGGAATGGATCGACAACATTGCACCTCGGGACGCCCACCGAGGCAACTTGGTGCAAGAGATCTACCGTGCCCAAAGTATGCAGGCCGTGGCCGAAGCTGAAGATTGTGCGTGCGACATTCGCTTTCCTTCCTGGGAAGCGGCGGAGGCGGTCTATTCCGAAAGGTACTCGGGGATCAAAGATCGGTGGGAGGTCATTGACCTGACATCAGAGTATAGTCGGACCGCCAACGACCTTCGCCGTATCGCAAAGCCGATCTGTAAAGAACAAGGAAACTGGTGAGGACTAAGCAATGAGTGTTGTTACTTACTTCGTGGAAACCGCCCAGGGCTACCTGAACACTGCTGCCGAAACCCAATTCGGGGCGGTCGCTGCGACTGTTGGTACGCTCATTGCAATTTCAGCAACTCTGCTGGTGATCTTTGTGTTCATCAACATGGCCTACCAGGTCCGATCGATGGACGGCAGAACCGCATTCTGGCTGGCCCTAAAGATAGCTCTTGTGGGGATATTTGCGACCAACTGGATACAGTTCAACTCCTTTACAAGCGCAGTCTTGAACGGAATCGACAGCATAGCAGGCTCCCTTGTCGCCTCTGTCGGTGGCGGAACTCCGGGGCCGTCGGGTACATTTGCTGAAGAGTTTGACCGACTAATTCAAGAGCTGGGTGAATACCTTAATGCTGCTGGCTCTGAGCTGAACTGGATGGCGGGTGCAATGCTCGACATTCTCGGTGTTCTTCTTCTTTCGATTCTGGGTGGCTTGGCCGCATTTATCTTGGTCGCCTCTCGCCTAATGATCGCCCTTTTGATTGGTATGGCCCCGGTCATGATATTCCTGACGCTTTTTGACGTTACCAAGGATTACTTTTCCCGCTGGCTTTCGGCACTGATCTCCTTTGCAATCTATCCGGTGGTGGTTGCGGGAGTATTTGCCACGATCACCGGCGTTTCTTCAGCTCTCATTACAGAACTTGGCGATCCAGAAGGTGCTTCGAATATCGGTGCACTGATCCCGTTTTTTATGATGGTGTTGATGGCAAAAGGTTTCATCATAGCGACGCCGTTCATCGTTCGGGCGATTTCAGGAAACATTGTGATGCCTGCCCTTACAAGCGGAATGGGTGGTGCATATGACTTCGCGCGGGGCGCTTCTGGATCTCAACAGAGCCAAGCAAGGCAACGGTACGGCACCGCATCAATCTCGGAGCTGGTTGGCCTTCGCGCGCGACAGGCTGTCACTTCCGGGGGCGCCACTACCCCCGCAGCCAATTCGCCTGCGCCAGCATCACCGCCTCCGGCCACCGGAACGGGTGAGAAAATACGGCGGATGGCAGATCGCTCCGACCGCCTCCGGAAATAGGATCAGCCTAAGACCGCCAGCCTGAAAGGGGCGGCAGTCTCTCAGCAACACGAAGCGCCTTATCAAAAAACAACCTAATCACAGAACGATGCCGAGAAAGCAGATGAGTTCAGAGAAGACAAAGTATTTTGAAATGGACCTGCTTGTCAGTCAGACAGGCAGGATCAAGCACATTGTGAAGCAAGCCGACGAAGAGGCAGCCAGGGCAAAGATCCAACGCGCATACCCCAAAAAAGATGTGTCGTTTCTCCAAATCAAGAAGCTGTAGCCAGCGATGATTCCTTGGTTTCGCTTTTCCCGTGTGCCTTGGGGGACGGTCTACCTCCTTCGCTCGAACACTGAAGCGGGTCTGTTCAAGATTGGGTTCACCAAGCGGAAAGTGATCGAGCGCCGCGCTGAGCTTAACCGGATTGCTGGTGACGATATGAAGATAGTTGCCACAGTGACGATGCCCTGGGCGCGAAAATGCGAAACCCTGATCTTGAGGCGCATTCGTCGAAACCCATTTCGAAAGCGTGACCGGCGCGGAACGGAATGGTTTTGGCTTCGACCTGGTGAGGACGTTCAGCAGATCTCCGAAAGGTTAGAAAAGGCGGCAAACCGTATCGAGCTGATCGCCAAGCTCAAGTTGTCCTGGCCGAGACAATGCGAGAAAAAACACTTTCGGTCGGGCGCGCAACCTTCGTACCAGAAATAGAAAAGGCCCGCAGATGCGGGCCTTTTCACCGTCTGGAACCTTCAGGCGCCTTCGGCCAATGGGCGGCACGAAACTCTTTGAGTGCCAGCAAAGGGATCGTCCAGCTGATCCAGCAGTGCCCGGGCTGCGCTCGGGCACTGCTCTTGACTGTCCAGCACCCTGACCTTCAGTACGGGTTCCTGCTCTGAAATGCCGAAAACGACAGACACGATCACGAGGTATTTCATGAGGTGTGGTCCAACTTGAACCCCGCTAAACAGCTGCGGTGGTGGACAAGCCCCCCTGCCCTCCCGACAGATTGGCCTCAAGCGCGGCCATTTTCTCGTCGGCCTCGCGCATGGCCTGAATTTCGGCGTCTGATGCTTGTCCTGGCTCGGGCAGATCAAGCCGTTGCTGTACACTCAGGTCAAGCGTGCGCTGCCGTTGATCCATGTCGTTCTTAGCCTGTGTCACCGCTTTAGAACGTCTCCGCTTGCGTTTTGACGTTGCCAGCTTCTCGCGGTGAGGTTTAGCGGCGGTCTCTACAACCGACAGGTTCTCAGCTTGTTCCTGCGGCGCTTGCCCGGGCTGTTCCTCAACCGCGGGTTCTTCCGGCGCTTCGGGTTCAACCGGCTTCTTGTGCAACTCTGGGAAAGGCAGTTCGCCCTTTTGAGCGCCGTGGATTGCCTTGAAATACGGGTCGTCATAATACTGAATCCGCTTTGCCCTGATCGGCATCTGCGCATCGATAACCATCACAATTTCATCCAGAGGCATCCGACGTGCGTCATCTTCCGGCAGGAGGGAAGTTTCCTCGGTGCGTTCCGACAAGCTGCGTCCCTCGAATGGGTTGCGGCCGATCTGGCGTGACCGGGTAACAACGCGCTTGGTGGTCTTACCTACAGCTTTGCTCAATTCTTCTACTGTCTTTTCATCCGATGGCGTTAGGTAGAGTTTCACCCCCGCGTTGCCCTGCAGGGCACGCCGTGTGTTTTCGCCATAGATTTCGTCCAGTGCTGGGATCGTCTGCGTCACAATAGCAAGGTGGCCTTTGTAAGAACGCAATGTCTCAATGCTCTCAACCACGATAGGCATCTTCCCAAGCCGATTGAATTCATCGAGCATGATCATGACCGGCCATGGCTCGTCCTTCCCCGGTTCCTTATCCTGGAGCGATGAAATTAGATCTGAAAAGAACAACCGGATCAGCGGTGCCAATGGTTTCACCATGTTGGGTTGAACGACCAAGTAAACACTGAACGGGCTTTTCCGGATCGTGCGGAAATCAAAGTCCGATTCTCGCGTGGCGGCGTCGATCGCGGGGTTACTCCATTGATCAAGGCCCGAAGTCATGAGCAACGAAACATAAGAGGTCAGCGTGTCGTTGTTGGTTGAAGCCAGCCGCTCCAAGATCAGCTTGGCAGCGCGGTTCTGTACTTCGTCCCGCCGTGCCATGAACTCTTTCTGTTTATTACCGCCGGACGCACTGATGCGGTAGATCTCGCCCAAGGTCGGCCGCTTTCTCTCAAATGCCAGCAAGCCAGCTGCAACGAACAAATCAATACCGCCTTTCAGGAGGCCCTGAACGCGGTCACTGTCAGACTGTAGAAAAAGCGAGGCAAGTAGCTGAAGCTCCATTTGCTGACGGTCAGCATCTTCCAGTTCGTAGATACGCAACAGAGGATTGTACCGATGAGTACGCCTGTCGTGCCAGTCCGTCGGCGCGAAACGGAAAACTTTGTCGCCCTGCGATGCTCGATGACGGGCAGTGTTTGCGTAGTTCTCGCCCTTCACGTCCAGGACCACGACAGACCCGTTGAATGTCAGCAGGTTCGGAATCACAAAACCAGTGGTCTTGCCTCGACCGGTGGGCGCCACGATTAGCGCGTGCGGAAAAACCTTTGAAGTAATCAGCTTTCCACGGCTCTTAGGTTTGCCCATCTTGCCAAGGATAAATCCTGTGCCTGGCTGTCCAAAGAAGCCGTTGCGGCCCATTTCTTGAGCCTTCTGCCAGTGGGTGCGCCCGAATTTGGTCAACGCAGATCCGGAAAGCACTGCGCTCAACAAAAGGCCAGCTAACCCAAAGCCGCCAATTATCAGGTTCACCAAGCGGAAATCACTAGGCCGATAGTCGCGCAGGTCGAAGTAGTTCTGAGCAAGCCAGAGAAAATCAATCTCGCCGCCCAGTCCGAAGTCCCTGAAGGACAGAACTGCCGTCGCCACAACATACCCCATCGCCAGCGAAACCAGCGTCAGAAGCACGATACCGACGAAGATCTTACCCTTATCCATGGGTTTGCCCTTTCTCGGCATCGCTGTGTACATGCTTCAGGCGTTGCGCTTCGAATTCTTCATCCGCAATCTCGGAAACCACTTCACGAACGGCGTCGCTGCTTGCGGTGGCCTCGTCCGATTGCAAGTAGGCTTTCGCCGCATAGAGACGGTCAAGCCGGTCATCTATGATCTCGTCCAAAGCTTCGGCATCGCCTTCGCGCAACGCATCAAGCCGGCCATCGCTCAGATCGCGCTCGATCTCGTCACGGAAAATCTCGCGGCTAGCGTCGTCAGCGAAAGGCGAATTGATCTTGTCATTGCGTTCGTGCTCTACAACACGGGCAATTTCCGACGACGTTTCAACACGCTCCTGAATGGCAACACGCTCGTTTTCAGGTACATAACCTTCTGGAGGCCGAATAATGTCTGTGGCTTTGTCCCATGACCTCGACGCCAGTGCCGCATGAGTTGAAGACTTGGCTGCGAACTCTTCGAAATCCCGTTTAGCAACCTGGACGGTTTCGCGCCCATACTCTCTGTCGTTGCTGTCATCAGAGTAGCCATAATTGAAATCAGTACGCGCAAACCGATCTTCCAGAGCTTCAAAGGCACGGCGGTCATCTGGCGAAAGACCAACAAGCTCGGGGTTGCTGTCGATGCGCCTGGTCACGGCATCTTCAATATCAAAGCTACGTTCCGCGATGTGAGCCTTGGAATATCCCTCAGCGCGCAAGCGGGCAACTTCGGCTGCAACGCTCTCAGAAATCGCGTCGTCGCGTTCCTGGGCTGCGATACCTTGGCTTTCAGCCAGCGCAACACTAGTCTCAAGCCGGGTTTCTTCGAACGCCCTCTCAACGCTGTCCTGCCGCTCTGCTTCTTCACGCAGGAATTCTTGATACTCGGGGCTGTCAACGTCCACATCTGCAAGCGGGTCATCGTCAACAACACCGTCATCCCGAAGCACTTCAGCGCGTTCCAGCGCAGTCCCGAGCTGAATATGAACCTGGTCGAGCTTAGCGGCGGCTTGCTCCAGATCCTCACGTCGTTCAAGGTTCAGATCGTCAGCTCTGGCTATGCTTTCCAGATCTTTCGCCAGCCAATCGCGCTCAAGCGCTGCATTGTTGGCCCCGGTCTCGATCCTGGAAATGACCTCTTCACTAGAAATACCGGTACCACGCAAGGCAGTCTCGACCTGGGCGCGAACGTCCGGATCTCGCAGCTGGTCTACTGCCTCCGAATTGATATTGGCCTCAGAATACACGCCACCATCGGAAGGACGGTCCAGCAGGGTTTGTGACCGCACTCCAAGGGGCTGCTGATCAGCGATGCCAACATAGATACTATTAAGCTGCTTTTCCAACGCTGGCTGCCGGTCGGCCGGTGCATTACGCACCATCTCTTCAACGCGCTGCGCACGATCAGAAAAGCGGCTTTTCAGATCGTCAAAGGACTCTTCAATTGCCATATAAACGTCTCCATCCTGTTCAAGTTTCCCTCCACGCACCAGCATTTCACTGGCGCGAGCTAAGGCGTTAGAAATGTCTTCCCGGCTCTCACCTGACGCCTCAGCGGCGAGAGAACGGAACACCTGCGCGTTGTTCGCGATCTCGGCCAACGCTCGGTCTAGATCGCGCCCAACACGTTCACGCTGAACAGGAAGTCGGTTTTCTTCCTTGGCTGCGTAAATCTCTTTGGTTCTGGGGGCATAGTTGACCTCGCCACGATCCAAGCGCCGCGTGGCTTCCAGCCGAACACCATATTTTTCGGCCTCTTCGACCATGGCTAGGCGGAAATCGTCATAGTTGAAGTGATGATCACGACCGAGGAAAAAGTACTCACCCTCTTGAGACCGGCGGTTTAAGACGACATGGGCGTGCGGGTGATCTCGATCCTCGTGAACGGCGATGATGTAATCAAAATTCCGTTCGTCATTTGCGAAGAAACGCTCAGCGACCCCGGATGCAATGTCACGAACATCCCTGCCCCGCGTTCCTATTGGAAACGACATAAGCATGTGCGTCGTGTGCCCCATCTTCGGACGAAACCCATCATCCCATCGAGAAGCGAACCGTTCTGTGACGGCCTTTATTTCATCCGCGCTAAGGGTTTTCTTTCCATCGAAGACACCCCGGCTATCCACGATGTGAGTGGACTTAGTTGTAAGGTATTCGAGCTGATTTGCGAGCTGGGCTTTGGTGTGTGTTCCCCCTGACCGGATCGCCTTAAACACAGCAGAGCGGCCGCCAGCAGCCGCTCTAGTCATTTGGTTGCGTTTGTCATTGAGGCCCTGACTTGAGCCGCGCACACGGCTCCAACCTTCCTCGAAAAGTTCGCCGGTTACTGCTTTGACGGCATCATTCCGCGCCATCGGCCAGTTCCTTTAGCGCTTCATTCGCAAGCATAGTAATGCCTTCAGAGCGGCGGCGAGCAAGCAAATCAACCTGATCGGCAAAGTCTAGAACGAACCCCGCAAGACTACGCATCTGGGCCAAAGAAGCATCGCTAAACGGAGGACGCATCCCCTTGTTGTTCGCCTCGTTCATGCGCTTCGCAATCTGAGTGACGTTGTTACCAACACGATTGAGGGCCGCACGAAAGCCCTTCAACTCGTCGGCCAAATGCTCGTCGGGTTGAAAAATTCCGTTCGAAGCCTGGATCAAACGGCGCATTGCATCTGACCGGTTTTCGATTCCGTGTCGCGCAAGCACCGCCTGAAACGTGTTCAGCTCCTCGGGAGTGATGGTTGTTCCAATCTGGGCGGTCCGAATGCCGCTATCGCGTCTTCGCGTTTTTTCGCGCCGCACGGTGTACTGGATTGTTCTTGCGGTAACACCGAAACGCTTGGCAAGTGCCAAGGATGAAACGCCTTTTTGCGCTTCGCGAACGATTTCTAATCGCTCCAACTCAGTCAAGCGGCGGCGCGTCGCCATACGAACATACACTCCCTATTTCCTGCCAATCTCATACAGACAGCTCGTATTAGACATGATTACAATATCGTGTCAAATATTATAATTCCGTGGAGGAATTATAACTGTCTGTATTCCGCTTCTCAGCGCGGCCTCCCCCGGAGACGCGCATCGGACCAAAGGTCCGACTGGTCCGAGAGGCAACGAAACGGACCTCTACAAAAAATGAGCCGCACAGCGGCACAATTCTCTGTCAGCACCCCGGCCCTCAAAAACGCTTAGAGGCCACTTCTCGCGTCCCTCAGGCGATCCCAGACGGAATTTCGGATCACCACCGGCACGGCACAACTTAGCTTTGGCCTTCAACCGCAGGATTCCGCCAGATGATCGCGAAACACGGAAGACGAAACACGCAACAGGCGGCACGAAACACGCAATGCAAGGCCATTATCACGAAACACGAGATACGAAACACTAGACGCGAAACACCAGACGGAGCAAAAAGGCGAGACACGAGACACGAGACACGAGACACGAGACACGAGACACGAAAAGCGAGGCGATAGACAGGAAACCCGAAGCACGAAACACGCAACGGTCCACACGAATCACGTAACACGAAGAACGAAACACGCAACAGAAAGTTTGCAACACGAAACACGGGACACGCACCACGATGCACGAAACAAGAAACGCTTGACACGAAACCCGAAGCCCGCGAAAGTCGCAGCGAAAAACGAAACACTGTACCCGAAACACGAATAACGGGACAGGAAACAAGAAACACGAGGCAGGATATGGCTAACGACGACATGAAAGTTATCACGGTGATGACCCGAAAGGGCGGGGCCGGGAAAACCACATTGACCAGGGCGCTGGTTAGCGCAGCGATGCAGGCCGGGAAGAAGTGCCTTGTTCTTGATGCCGACCCTCAGCAAGCACTTTGGCGTTGGGCGAATAAACTGAGCATCAATGATCCGCTTTTCACAATCGAAGAACTGAAAAGCGCGTCTGATCTAGAAACCCGAACAGACGAGGCATACGAAGAAGGGTCAATCGACTATGTTTTCGTTGATACCATTGGTGCTGCCGGTGCCTGGGCCGATGACCTGGCTGCGTTCAGCGACGCCTTGGTGGTGCCAATGATGTTCAGCGATGACGACTTGGAAATCACAAAGGACACATACAATTGGTATGTGCGCCTGCGCGACCGTACCGACGACCCGGAAAACCTACCAAAATTCCATGTTGTCATGTCCAACGTTCCGACGAAGACAAACAAGGCGGAGGCCAGGGTAGAGCAAGAAGCAATGCAGCTCTTTCCGGTCATGCAAGACTATTTCATGGCCCGCAAACAGCACAAAGACGCATCCAGTTTCGGTTTTCTTCACTCTCTGGCTGAAGAGAAACGCAACAATGCTAACCCTCTTATGCGAACTCATGCAAAGCACTATGACGAAGCGCTTGATGAAGCCCGGTCTTTGTTGGCAGAGATTACGGAGGCGGCATAATGGTGCGGAGAAAACGCCCCTCCATTCAGGGTACCGATCCCGAATACACATCCGATTTCGCCTTTAAACCGGCACCGACCAATAAGGCGGAACCGGCACCAGCGGATGACAAGCCTGACGCAGCTCCGCAGGAACCAAAGGCAGCCGCAGCGGAACCGGCAACAAGACCGGAAGCCATGGCTGAGGCTACACCAAAGCCAAAGCGCGCCAAGCAAAGCAAGCCAGCAGCGCCGAAACCCAAACCAGCACCATCCCCGAAACCAAGCACTGCGCAGGCCAGTGCGCCGGGAAAGAAACGCGAGACGTCATTGGATGCGGCGGTAAGGGCGGATCAGGTTAAAAAGCTAGAGGCATTGAATGCGCACGGCCTGGAACTCAAAGACATTGTCACCTTGGCAGGCCGTCGCGCGGCTCAATCTTTTGAACTAAAGCCGGAATTTATTGCCAAGCAGGACGTTGAACGGCTCCCAGCAAGACAGGGCTACCACACATCCAAACGCCTGCCTGCGCAAATGCTCGACAAGCTGCGGGATAAGCATGACCCGCTCCGGCTCAAATCCGACGCCGCGATGGTGAGGGGACAATTCGAGCCCCTGTTCTGGTCCTGCCTCGATGAAGTCATTGATGAACTCAACAAGCAGTATGGGCAGTAGGCGCGGCGAGCCGCGCCACGTTTTTTTGCATTGAAGGGGAAAGGAGTTTCGGCTTCCTTCCCCCTGAAGCAAAATAGACAGGGCCGTGTCCTCGCTGCGCTGCGGGCCGCACCAACCCTGTCGATTTAGCTTCACCCCCATCCTCTCACGCTCGCCGCTCGGCAGGGGTAAGCGGACGCTTACCCTCAGTTGATTTTGAATTCGGCAGGGAAGGCTCTGCGGATCATTTGCGACTGAGAGAAACCATGCCAGGACAAAAGAGACTCGAAGCTGAACCAGTAAAACGCATCCTCGACGCGGAGACCGGCGAGGTTGTCGGATGGCTGTATAAATGGAACACCGGCGCGCTTGTTCCAATGTGGAAAAATGGGAAAAGAACCGACGTGATTTATCAGTGATTTCAGGGGCTAAACGCTGTCCAAAGCCTTTTGTTTTCAGCCCAAAATTGTTAAGCTGGCTTCGACAAGGAGTCAGCCTATGTTTTTGAAAAATAGTGTATTTATCGCGGCTCTCTCGGTGCTGCATCCAATGGCGGCGAGTGCCTGGGAACATGAAATGCAGCGGGGCGTTGATCTCTATCGTGTGGTCGATGGCGACACAGCAATCTCGTTGGTCTGTGATCCTCGTAGTGTCTACGGCACCACTGAAAGCGCCGTGCTGATCGAGCTGGGCAGCGAGTTTGATATTGATGCCGACGCCAGTTTCCGTTTCCCGGATGGCATTCTGGTACAAGGGCACTTTGTTCGCGGCCGAATTGCAAAGGCGGAAACCCAAGGCGGTGCCTGGGAACCGCTGCTGACCGGTTTCCGGGCGCATTCGTCAGTCGAAGTCACGGTGAATGATCAGACGTTGGATGTGGACCTTGGCGAACCGAAGGTATTCACCTGCCTTTGATTGCCGTAGCCAACACCGATCTTTGCTATTCCAAAGGTATCAACTTTAGCCGCGCGTCTTCCTCTGTCTGATTCATCTCTAGCTGGATGCGTTTGGCACACTCTTCATATAGCTTTGCCTTTTGCGCCGCGACGCTGTTCATCGGCGGATTAGACGCGCGGAGTCTCATGGCGTAGCGCATCAGAATGCGGGCCGCTACATCAGTGCAAAGCACATCAATAGTGCCCTGAACTCTGTAGACGATTTCGTTTCCAAAACTTCGGCGGTTCATCCGTGCTTCAGTCAACAAACGGGAATGCAGCCAGCTCGGCAACTGCAGCTTGAATTGCTTCATCGGATTAGCCTCGTGCTTTGGGCGCTATGGATATGTCCTGGCGCGCGTTTCGAGTATGTCCCGGCCAATTCCGGAATAGAAAGGCCCTGCCGATGGCAGGGCCAGTCCAACAGGGAGGTAAAGACCACCAATCAAGCGGCCTTTTGTGTGTCTCCACCTTTTGCCAGCTCGTTAATCAGGTCAACGGCCTTCTGCGCCTCGGCGGCGGCTTTGAAAATCAACTCTTTGTCGGATTTCAGAGCATCAAGCCAACATTCGATATAAGCCGCGCTCTGATCGAAGTGCGGTTCAACGCCAAGCTGAACCGCAAGGAAGCACGCGCCGATTTCAGCGACCAGCTCGTCAAACGCATACTCTTTCCGGTTCGCGTGTACCTTCTGGGTATTCAAACGGGTCGGGCCGCAGGCTGCATGGGTGGCCTCGTGCGCAAGAGTGCCATAGTAACCCGACGCCGTGAAAAAGGTCTCAATCGGTGGCATGTGGATGTGGTCTTGGACCGGGTGGTAATAGGCGCGGGGTTTTTCTGTCGTGATGATCTCGATTCCCGTACTGGCAAAGAAAGCCTCAAGTTCGGGATCGGCTTCGGTGCCCAAATCACGCGGCGGCTCTGGACGAATGTAGTATTCCTCGGGCAAGCCTTCGATCTGATCCACATTGAAAACATTGTTCGTCTTGGCAAAGCGAATGCGGCGTTTGCTCTCGTCACCCTTCGGTGCATTTTCATCCTCTCGCTCAATGGAGCCATAAAACACCGATTTCGTTGCGCGCTGGCCTTTGATGACGTTACCTCCCAGCTCAAGAGCCTGTTTAAAGGTCATCCAGCGGGCAGAGCTGAAGCCCTTCACGTGCGCTGTCGCCCACAGCATCAAGATATTGATACCTTTGTACGCCTCGCCATTGTGGCGCAGTGGCAGACATGCGCCGGATACGTCACCTGTCCACGGCTTACGCCATGGCGGCGTCCCGGCCTCGATCTGCGCAATAATCGTATCGGTGACATGCTGTTTAATGTCGAAACGCTCTTTTGCCATTCTGGTTGTCCTCTTGTGGTGTCGCCGGGGTCTTGCGCCCCTGAAAATTGGCCGGTTTGAGGCCAACCGCTGAAAGCGGCTGGTCCTGCAAACCTGCTCGCGGCGAGTGCGGAGGGGGGCGAATCCAGTTGGAAAATGGGGAGGGGTATCACCCGGCAACGCAGCTCGGCCCCCGGCCGAGACCGTTGTTGGGGACACCCCATTTTCCTGCTGGATCGAGGGGGGAGGCAGCGCCTTCCCCCTAGTCTGCCGCCGTGGCGTTCGGCTTGCCCGAACCCCAAGGCCAATCAGGAAGTTAGGATCGAAGATCCGACCGCCCCAGGCGAAGCGAACGACCGTTACCCGTAAGGGCGTAGATCCGCTGTCCTGAACGACCATCGGCCACGGTGGAAGCTGGCTCGGAGAGACAGATTCCGCCGCACCTGGGCCGCAGGGAGATCAGGATTGCGGAGCTACGGGCGGATGCCGGTCTGCCGGCTGGAGCCTAGGGCGCGGTGACACGCCCAAAGGGCGGGGCAGGGGCCAGAAAAATAACCATTGGCAAAATTGGAAATCGTGCCATGGGGGCTGTCTGCCCCCGCGCCTTGCGGCGCTCCCCCGAGGATATTTTTAGGAAGATGAAAAGGCTATGCCCGCGATTTGGCATCGAGCGCGATTGCAAAGCTGAAGATCGAGAAAAGAAAGATAATGGGGAACATGGTGCAGATCTCCGACATGGCCTGCTGGCGGTATATCCGGCTTTGTTGCATCAGGTTGGCAAACAAGGTGACGAAACCTTGGCCCTTGCTCACCATTTGATGCGCATTGGAAAGACAATAGCCCCGTCAGGGGCTTTGTCATGCTGCCGCTATTCATCGCGGCGTTTGATGGTGAGGCGCACTTTGATGATCAGCAGATTGATCTCGATGCTGAGGCTCAAGTCGATCTTGCGAAGCTGCTTTCTGATCGTGCGCAGTCGGCGGGCTGCAATACGGCGAAGGCGTTTTGAAGTTTTGCGAAAATATTTCATGCTCTGTCTCCTTAATGAATAAACATGGCTGGGAGACACGGCGGGAAAGGGGGGCTGTCAACACGCGCGGCACGCGCCCGA
Source organism: Leisingera sp. M658 (assembly GCF_025144145.1). Lineage (NCBI taxonomy): Bacteria > Pseudomonadati > Pseudomonadota > Alphaproteobacteria > Rhodobacterales > Roseobacteraceae > Leisingera > Leisingera sp. M658. The sequence continues at coordinate 6,530 of NZ_CP083550.1, read as the reverse complement.
AGGCTTGGTGTTTACAGACCCGCGCGCCGTGTAGATTGGCCGATGTTTTTCATGGAGACAGTTCAGGACTTGCAGAACCTCTAACCGGCTTGCACCGTCAGCTGGCGGTCGCGGTCAGGCAACGTTTCAAAAAGCATTGCCCACCCTCAGAAAAGGGTGAGCTGCTGGCCGGAAATTGCAGGGCAATCGCCCAAATTGGCAAGGCGGTCCTTGCGCTCGGCTTCGGCCTGTTCCTCGCGCTTGGCTTCCTCTGCCGCTGCCTGTTGCGCCTGTTCTTTCTGTTTGGCAAACGGGTCTCCATTTGCTGCGAAAAACACCGGCGCGGCGGCAGTGTAAGCGCTGGTGAAAACCTCAAGTGAAAGACTGTTTCCGCAAATGACTTTGCCCGCAAGGCCACGGGCGGCGCATTGGACATAGCACATATGGAATGTTGGCCGGGACAGCTCCACAGCTTCAATCCAAACAGAAGTTTCCAGGCTGTGGCCTCTGCCCTCGATCACGTCTGCAATCGCCATAAGCATTCCGCCTGCGCCTGCGGCTGGCTCCTGAACAGTGATAAACCCATGTTCGGCAATCTTCTCGTCTACATCGGGAAGCGAGATTTCTGCCATCATGCGCGACACTTCATAAGGCGTAAAAAACTGCCCTAATTTGGCGTCCAGCACTTCCAGCTCACCGGCGGCCATGCCGAGAAAATCACAACCGCCATTGCCAATTTCGCCAAGGACGATGCCGACCATTTCCGGCATTTTGCGAACATCGTCCTTATCCCGGTAACGGCCAACCACGCTCATATATTGCGCTTCCAAGGATTCGCGCTGATCGGGAAACGGGCTGGCCTTCTTGGCCAGCGCACAATAGCTCATTTCGCAGAAGTCCGCGAAAACCTCGCGGCGGTGCTTTGAACGGTCAATATCGTTAAGCAGCCGCACAAATTCTTTAACCGCCGGGTTCATTCCGCCAACTCCCAGGACTTCGGCGCGAAAAGGTCTTGAGTTTCATAGGCTGGGTGGGGCAGGGGGGTGACACCCTTGGTTTCGATCACCACGCGGCTCGTGCGCTCGGCTGGTTTCCCCCGGTCATTGCGGTACTTTGTGCGGATCAGCACTGCATAACGGCCCGGTTTTTCGGGATCGGGGGCCACGGCGTAGTCTTTGGGCGACTTCTTGAAGCCTAACCATTGCTTGCCCCATGTCTCGGGGGCATGCTTGCGCTGATACTCGATCACATCGAGGATCGTGCGTTTTTCGGCGGCGGTGACGTGGTAGCCTTCCAAAAGGGTGATGCTCGGTTTCATCCTTGCTCCCCCTCGGCGGTTTGGTCGGAAATCGCCCGCTCGTAGGTGGTCACGTCATGGCCGCAATCGTCGCAATAGAAATCGTCATAGGTGTTGGAAAGCTCCCACGTTTGAAGCTCAGAATTCCATTCGGCGTGTGCATCGCGTTTGATATTCTCCCCGCCGCAATTGCTGCAATGGACGGTGACGGGCTTATCTGAAAGCATTCTGGATTTCCTTTTGTGGTGTCGCCGGGGTCTTGCGCCCCTGAAAATTGGCCGGTTTGAGGCCAACCGCTGAAAGCGGCTGGTCCTGCAAACCTGCTCGCGGCGAGTGCGGAGGGGGGCGAATCCAGTTGGAAAATGGGGAGGGGGATCACCCGGCAACGCAGCTCGGCCCCCGGCCGAGACCGTTGTTGGGGACACCCCATTTTCCTGCTGGATCGAGGGGGGAGGCAGCGCCTTCCCCCTGGACTGCCGCAGAGGCGTTCGGCTTGTCCGAACCCCAAGGCAAATCAAAAAACAGGATCGAAGATCCGCCCCAGGCGAAGCGAACGACCGTCACCCGACAGGGCGTAGATCCGCTGTCCTGGTCGACCATCGGCCGCGGTGGAAGCTGGCTCGGAGAGACAGTTTCCGCCGCACTTGGGCCGCAGGGAGATCAGGATTGCGGAGCTACGGGCGGAAGCCGGTCTGCCGGCTGGAGCCTAGGGCGCGGTGACACGCCCAAAGGGCGGGGCAGGGGCCATGAAAATCATGTCGCCCCCAAAAGAACGCCGGATCAAATAACCTGGCTTTAATGAACGAAACTATAATTTGTGGCACAAATTATAATGTTGTAACCATGCAAGTGATTGTAGAGGAAAGGGTAGTACCATGACACATCCAGTTGATGTTCACGTTGGAAAGCGCATCCGCCATCGCCGGTGGCTGGTCGGCATGACGCAGCAGCAGCTCGCCGAACAGGTAGGCATCAAATTTCAGCAGATCCAGAAGTATGAGACAGGCGCCAACCGGGTCAGCGCGTCCCGTCTCTGGGACATTTCGGATGCACTTGAAGTTCCTGTAAGCTTCTTCTTCGACGGTCTGCAGGAAGAGGGCACGGGCCCGTCCGAAAAGGCTGAGGGGCCGGACGATCTGATGGGCGACAAGGAAGCGCTCGATCTGGTGCGCTCCTATTATGCAATTCCGGAAAACCAGCGTCGCCGCCTGTTCGAACTAGCCCGGGTGCTGAGCGACGCCGCCTGAAACAGCGACGGGCTGCGAAGCCCGCCGCCTACTCGATCATTCCTCGTCCTGTCTTTTCTTTGCCAGCCGGTCGAAGTCCGAGGCTGCCAGGGTGATGCCGTAGACGGTTTGGCCGTCCTTTTCGTATTCGGTCTGGCGGATGGTGCCACGCGCGTGAACCAGGTCGCCGGGCGCTACGTTGTCTCTGGCCCACTTGATGACGTTCTCATTGAAGATCGTGACTTCGTTCCAGTAGGGGTTCGACTGAAAGTTGCCGTCATTGTCTTTGCGACCATATTCGGCGGCGAGGCTAACCCGCAGGGTTGTGCCGACTGCCTTGATCTTGCCGACGCGACCGATGATCTGAAATTCGCTGAAGGTTCTCATTGTGGTGTTTCCTTGGTTCTGAGTGTTTCGATGAAGAACGGTCATGCCAGCCCACGATGCGATCAAACCAAAAAACGGAGGGTCTGACATTATTACAATATTGGTATGATATTATAATAATGTTGGAAACCGTTTTTTTGTTTTAAGGCAGAGGCGTAGCCTATGCCGCTCGCCAAGAGTGGGCTGAGCCATGTTCCGTTTGAGAAACACGTAACCGAGGAAGCACTTGAGAACCTGGATGAACCGTCTTGTGAGGCCCGGCAAGATCAAGGCAGTTGGCATTCAACCGGATAGCGCCACAACTGAGGCGGGATCGAAAAGACAAAGACGGCCACGGGCGAACTTGGCGGATCGATCTGATCGGAAGGCAAACGCCATCAAATGGGCCAAGCGTGGGGTTCGGAGCTGCTCAGCGGTAGGGCACATCAGCCCGAACACGAAAAAGCAGTGATAGCGCCGCGGCCCGGGTTGATGCTGTGTGAAAGAAAAGGACGGGGAATGATTGAGCTGGCGACAATGCTAAAGCTGTTCTACCAAATGCAGAAATTGGCCGCTTTAGCGGGTCTGTTAGTAACGATCGGCACTGCTTCAGCGACAGCAGGCACGCTCCGACCGGAACAGATCCGGGTCATCGACGGCGATACCATAGAGGTTGATGGGCAGTCATATCGGCTGGTTGGCTATGACACGCCAGAGACCTATTTCGCGCAATGCGACTTTGAGTTGGCATTGGGCACCGCAGCAACTGAACGGCTGGAAAACCTGATTGCAGGCGGTCCGCTGATCGAGCTGAAGAAAATGCCCGGCTTGGATCGGTACAACCGCAAACTCGGCAGGCTATTTGTCGGCCGCCGCAATGTTAGCGAGATCCTAATTTCAGAAAACCTAGCGAGACCATATTCCGGCGGCCGCCGCGCCGGATGGTGTGAATAACAGCCAGAGGCAGCATTTCTATGAAAGACCTGGAAGAACTTGTAACGACGCCGACCGGCCGGAAGTGGCTGCAAGAGGCTGGACCATGGGCCGATGAGAAAATTCGGCCGAGCCCACGCCACGACGAAACGAATTTCACCATCCAAGAAACGCGGATCGAAGACTGTGATGTAGACCCTCGCAAAATCGTTGGAACGTCACATGCCAGCTATAATCAGGGGATGACCTGGCGCAAATTTCTAGCCTACGGGAACCGGATCAAGACGAAACTCGATGTTCTGGAAACGAAGCCTGAATATTATGACGATCCGAAAGAACATGCGACAGATTCAGAGCCTTGGCACTTGGTGGAAATCAACGGCGAGCTATACACCAGCATAGGCAACCACCGCAGCGTGGTTGCCAAGTTCCGGGCACATGAAGAAGGTCGCGTAAAGCAACGTGTGTGGTCTGTAGATCGGCTTGTGGTCTCTGACACTGCGAAACGACAGTATGATGAGCTTCAAGCGGAATACCTGCCGGGTGAAAGCGATAGGGGACCAGAGCGCGAGCTGATAGGCAAGGTCGGATCGTCAAAACGGTTTCAGATCTTTGTGGACTGCCATTTGCACGGCCTGGACAGTAGGGTTCACCGGCTGCCCATCGAGGAAGCAGCGGCATATGTGCGCAAGAGAAATCGCGTCGGCAAGGCCGTGCTGAAATTTGCTCCCTCACTGTGGAAACGGTTGTTCAACTGATCCTGGTTGCCAATCTCGGACAGATCGCCGGCTCTCGCCCCGCGCATGCGGTTCTGCGCGAACAGCGCAGGGTCGGCCGGTTCGGGGCAAAGCTCCGAACCGGCCGACCATAATTAAACGCGCACTTATTCAGTGAGCGTCAGTTCGAATGAGTGTTGTGACGACGATCAAAGAACCATTCACCTGCAAGGATGGCTCCACAGATAACGGTCATTCCTCCACCTATTATGGTAACGATAGCCCGCACCGGGAACTCAAGCGATAGAAGATGGACAATTCCGAGGGCAATCAACCCAGCGACTAACAGTGCCTTGGTCACCGCTCTCATGTTGGAAGTCTTGTTTTCATCTATGGAAGGCATGCTAGTTTCCTTATCTTAGATGCAATTGTAACTATTTCCACTTGCAGAGACTGGCTAGCTTGATCACAGGTAGCGCCAGAAAAGCCAATAACTGCAAGCGTAAACTGGGGCTTTGGCCTGCATCGCCTACCGAAACCCTCCTTGTGTCACAACTTCTAATGTGAACGAAAATCCCACGGGTTAATGACTTCAACTCCAGAATCCTTAAACGGGCCAACGTCTCTCGTTGCGACCGCAAACCCTCGGCTCTTGGCTATAGCTGCGATTAGACCATCTGCTGTGCCGGTTTTCTTCCCAGCCGCCTCATTCATTGCCGCAATCCGTGCCGCTTCTTCAGCAGCCGCAAGATCCAGCGGGAAAACGCGAGGGCCAATCAATCTCGACAGCGTGAAGTCCAAGGCAGACCAAAGCCCCAATTTTCGCTTGCCATCTGGCAGCTTCTCAATGCCGAAACGCAGTTCCATGATATTCACTGTTGTAGTGAACAAAGCCTCCTCGTGTTGTTCATTCAACCATTCAACAACATTAGGATTTGGTTGTGCTTTCATTGGCTGCGAAATGACATTGGTATCAAGAATAATCATGAAAAGTCAGCCGCTTCGATTGGATCTTGGCGGCGTTCGATCTCTGGAAAATCAACGTCCAATTCCCGAGCAAATGCTACAACAACGTCACCCAGCCTTTCGGCTGGCCGGGTGGCCTCATCCAGCAATTCCCGTGCAGCAGCTTCGGCGCTGATACCACGTTGGCCCGCAATGAATTTGACGCGGCGATGCACGTCATCGGGCAAGTTTCTGACGGTCATAGTTGCCATGTTGTCCTCCAACGGTGTACTAACTGTGTAGTGACAGCATATGTACGATGTGCAGTCAATGCAAGCAAAACATAGCAATGACAGCAAAAAAAGGCCCTGCCGAAGCAGAGCCAGTTGGTTCCTTCACCACAAAGGAAAACTCGTTGTCCAGAAGCGCAACCGTGTACCTGGTCCCGCCCTGGGAAAATCTCGGTCAGATCGGCGCGGATGGCTCCGGCCTTGGCCGGATGCCTACGCGCCCGCGCGGATCGACGGCCCAGCCGTCTCCGACGCGCTCTATACTTGCGTCCGGGCCGTGCTGGTCGATGAACTCCCTGTCGGCCTCGGCCTTTCGGCTGGCATGAAAATCGCTTGCCATGTGACCACTTGGGCGGCGGCACCAGTTCCCCGGTGCGCGGCGGCAATCCGGGCAGCGGACGGCAAGAACAGGGTGCCGGTGTACTGTGAAATCAGGCATTGCATTCCTCCAGTTCTCCAAGGCGCAGGAACAATTCAGACGCCCGCACACGGTCCCGCATGGCTTCCGTGCGGTCTTTGTTCGAGGACGCCGCAGCTTGCAGATGATGGTAGGCGGCATGGCGTTCGGCCAGCGGATGCGCGTCAGGGTCTTCAGCAATGTCGCGCGCCTTCAGGACCGTCACAAACAGGTCAGATGTTGCAAAGAGGCTGCCTTTCCGTGCGCCTGATGCATCTGTGCGAGACAGCGGAAAAGGCGGGCGTTTCAGGTCGATCCGGCCAAGGCTGTAGCTGTGCAGAACGCTCAGCAGATAGGACGGGTCGGCTGGGTATGGGGCGC
>NZ_CP083549.1 GCF_025144145.1 Leisingera sp. M658 | reverse complement strand
GCAAGACCCAATTGGCGTCTCGGATTGCGCCGTCTCTGCTGGAGCTGGAACCGGCTTTGACAAGCTCGCCGGTCTCGTCATCATCAACAATCTTCACCACTCGCCATGTGAAATCCTCGGTGTCCTGTCGGCGAACCTGCAGAAGGAAGTCACCTCTCTTGCGGACCCAAGTATCCTGTGTCTGCCAGTTGCCGTGCTCCTTGGCGGAAATAGGCGTCTCCAGCAGGCGCTCCGCTTTAACGATGAATCTTTCCATGGAGCGCATGGTCATGCGCGCTACGATTTCATCTGGATCGCGGGTCATAGTCCCGCCTGAAGCATAGGTATTGCCCCAGGCGTCATACTCTGTCGTGACGATGTCCCTGGCCTCGATTACCAGCTCTTGCAGTTCTGCAATCGTCTTCAAAAGTTCATCGGTCGAACGCACATCAGCAGGGCAGGGGGCCTCGTCATCTGAGTTGGCCGGCGGTTCGATGCGGGCTTGCGGGATTCCGTTTGCCGCCTGCGGTTTGATCCCATTGATGACCTGCTGGGCGACGGCGCTAACCGATGCCTTCGGATCAAGCAAATCTGAGAGGTTGCGCAGGTAGGCCGCCGTCTTTTCAGGGTCATCCATTTGATCACGATGATCTGCGATCAGCGGCGGGTAGCTGGCCTCGGAAATTTGCCCGATGATATAGGCCAGGGGTTCGGGTTCATCGCAGATGGCCATCACGAGATCTGCGGTCTCGATCCTGATTGATGGGCTGGTCATCGGTGGTTCTCCGTTGTTGGCGCGGGAGGCTTGCGTGGCTGCGGGTCAGATGGGCAGGGCGTTTGCGGGCGCTGCGGATTTGCCGGTGCTGGCTATGGCGGCCGGAATTTCGGCGGGGGCGCTTAGCGCCTGGGCAAGGTCATACAGGCGGCGGCGCTGGTTCTCGGGGATTGCGTAATAGGCGCGCACCAGGTCCAGGGCCTCTTTGTCGCCCATCAGATCAACGGGCGCGCCAGTTGTCTCAGTGGGCGCCTGGTCTGTACCTTGCAGGCCTTCAAAGAAGAACGACACTGGTACTCCTAGTGCATCGGAAATGTCCCAGAGCCGGGATGCGCTGACGCGGTTTGCGCCGGTCTCATATTTCTGGATCTGTTGGAACTTTACGCCAGTCAGTTCACCTAGGCTTTGCTGAGTCATTTCAACCAGCCAGCGGCGATGCCGGATGCGCTTTCCTACATGGACATCTACGGGGTTGCTCATAGGCGGTCTCCTGTGTGTTGGGGTTGCGATTGGCTTCATGCGGTAACCCCAGGGCTGTATCCTATTAGCACCTGATAATATGCTTTTAAGCTACAGACAATTGCTAAAAAGCTACATGGCGAAAAAAAAGGCATTCCGAGATGAAATCAGCTAGGTACGATGTGGGCATGATGAGACAGGATTTTGACTATTGGTCGGCCCTTATGGCCGCAACTGAGTGCAAGCAGACCTTAGCGAATAAGGGAATCGCGCTGCATGTAACCGTGGATGAAACTGAGGTTTCCGCATCGGTGGAAAGAATCGGCAAGCCATACCTGACACCTTGGCTTGATCCGAAGAAAAACGACTTCACACCAGAGAACTATTTCTGGCTCATTGCCTCGCGCGACGGAGTGCCATTGATTGTTGGCGGTGGTCGCCTCGATGTAGTGGGCAGCAATGCTGCCGGGCATATGTTTCGGGCCTTTTCCAGAGGATACGGGGAGGGTGTTGTTACAGGGGTTAGCCCAGAGATCTCAAGCCAGCTAAGCGGGAGAATTTGCTACCTTGGCGATCTTTTCTCAAAGTCTGGGGAGGGGCTGGGCGCTCCTCACAGGCGTCTCTACCTAGGGGTGGCCAACTACATAGCTTCCCAGCATTTCGGGGCCGACTACACGTATAGCTTTATGCGGATGCGGGATGTGACCCGTGGCAGCGCAGATCTCAATGGGTTGGACCGCAGGATTTACAATCCGGTGCGGTGGGGCAGGGTGCCAGAAGGCCGGAATGAAAGTGAAGTAATCGTGTTCCGGGAGGCGCGGCACGACATCGGATATTTTGATAGTCTCATGCAGGAATTGGCGCCGCATGTACCAGTACCGAAGGCTGTCCGCGATGATCATGAACAAGCAGCCCCAGCCTGATATTTGGTGCGCAAACTCTCACGGGCCTGGTGACCAGGTCATGTTCGAGAAATGAGTTACCGATTGTAGTATTGTTTTGTGCGACTTGCCGATGGAAGTTGACAACATCCATCCGTTTTTCTTCTGAAAACTTGTCGAGTTCTGCTTGGGCGTCTCGGAGGAATGGGCCGCCCAGGCGCCCGGCAAATAGGGTCCGCTTGCCAACGCGGGTAATGATTGGCGTGGTCGCATCTTCTTTGGGAACCTCGTAGACGTCACAGTCTTCCAGTAGCTTGTCAAAGGCTTCGTATCGCCCTGCGCCGCGCCAGTGGGTTTCCATTAGCCTTTCTATCGTGCCCTTTGATTTGCCTGCACCGTTGAAAAACAACTGCGACGTCGTGTCAGGCGCAAGGTCTTCTCCTAAAAGATAGCCCACACCTGTTCCCATTGCGTCTGCCAGGCGCTTCAAGCCGAAGATACCAGGGCCATTGGGGGAGTTTCTGAAGCCGCCCTTGAGGATCTTCTGAGTGACGGGCCGTGACATTCTCCCAGCTCTGGATAGCTCACTACGGCTGTCGAACCCGCTTCGTTCGTAAGCCTCCTGAAACCGCTCAGTGAACTTTTCTTGAAGTGTAAAATCTGTCATGGATTAAACCCTGATTAGAATGCCTGTGGAAATTTAAATTTCCACAGGCTCTAGTCAAGTAGCTAAAAAGCTTTGTCTCGTAGTTTTTGCGAGATAGCAGCTGATGCTAAGCCGCATCAAATAGAGTATCGACATTCCAATAGGTTACATTTCACATCTTGAGAAACACTCTTGAGTTGCGCGGCCAGGACGTGTTGAAAATAATTGTGTTGGGGGAATTGAGTTTACAGAGACTGCCCGTTGGGGGAGGCTGAGCGAGCCGCTGTGAGGGGGCCAAACTCATGTAACTACAGATTTAGGTATTGGCCGTGGCTGACGCAAACAAGCAAGATTTTATCGCAGATGACATGGGTTTGCCCGTAGATGTATTCGCCAACCTCTTAGAGATTGGGGTTATTGGCCGGTTGATCGAGGTGGCTACTCCAGAAGGGCCAGAACCGCATAAAATTTCTTTGGATCACGCTGCATTAGATCGAAAACTCGGTCAAAGTCTGCTGGCATTTCTACCCCGTACATAACCCAAGCTACAGACACTCCCAGTTCGTCACAAAGGGCGTGGAGCTTGTCCACAGAGGGCATCTGTCCTCGTTTTAGAATGTTCGTTAGATAGCCGTGACCTAGACGTGCCTTCTCCACGACGTCGGCTTGAGACCGGCCTTGCCGTTCGATTTCGTCCAGGATGCGTTGCCGCATGTCATCGGGTTTGAATTTGGGTGCGTTCATGCCGACATGTTAGCAGTAGCTAATACGCTGCGCACTGCAAGAAATATTTCCGTTGCGAGCGTAGCTAAAAGGCTATAAGCCTTCGCTTATGAGCTACAGCATTATTCGAGCAGAATTGAAGAGGCTCAGAAAGAGCTTTGCCCAGGATGTGTTCAAATACTTGGATGCAACTGGCCGGACGGACGTTGGTCGCTCCTACTTTGGCTCCAAGGCTGCAAACAATCCAAAATTGGTTGCTAGGCTCGAAGCGGGACAGTCTCCTGGGTTGGAAGTGATGCTCCGTGTGTGGGAATTCATGGATGATAATCCGCCCAAGCGAGCCGGGGCGACCAAGGATGTATCCTCTCGCTGTCCATTTTGTGGCCAGGAGATGCCCAAATGACCCCCCGACCGAACACTGCAGACGAAAGGCCCAGGGCAAACCTGGCGCCCGCTGACCGTGGGGCAGGCGCGCCTGCAGATGGGCCCCGCCAACACCTCCCTGTTGGAACTCGGCGCGCAGCATCTCCCGCTGCGCGCCCCTTTTTCTCGGGGTAGGCAATGCAAGCGATCCGGCTTCCGGCCCGCGGGTATGAGGGCGCGCCAGATTGGGATGACTTGCGCCGGGACTTCTGCGGCCTTGGCGGTCTGTTGGATATGCCGGCCGATGAGCTGAAGCGCCGCGCCGCCGGTCGGCTGGCGATGCTGGCGGTTCCCTATGCGGGGCTGAACCTGGGGCGCGAGCTGGCGGCTGACCAGGCCGCGAACTGGAAAGCCCAGCTCCTTCCTGAAATCGTATCCATTTCGCCGGTTCTCGATGCGCAACTGATGCTGGATTGCGGTGTTCGGTCCAGCGCCCTGGCTGATGCGGGTGACGACTGGCGCGCGTTGGTGCGCAACCATCTGCGGCTTTGCGACGTGGTGATCATTCCGCCGATCGAGGGCTGGGACCAGGCGCAGGACGTTTTCCAAGCCGCCGCCGCCGCGCTGAATTCCAACAAGCATGTTTTCATCATCAGGGAGGGCAGGGGCAAATGACGCCGAGACAGGAGCGGATTGCGTTTCAGTTGTGGTGGTTCATCCGGGATACCGGCGGGGAATGCACGCTGATGGATATGGCGCGCTTCTCTGGCGCCAGTTGGCAGACGTGCCGGAACATCACCAAGGCAAAAGGCTGGTCGGGAATGTACCGAAAAGTTGCCCAAAGCCACGCGGGCGGGCGGGGCATGGGGCAGTTTTCAAGGTCACGTAACCTGATCCTGGCCGCTGATGAGGCTTTGTCCGAGCTGTCGGGGAGGGTGCTGTGATGACGGCGAGGCGTGAAAAATTCCGCGTCGGGCACGTCTTGTTTGAGGTCGATGGTGGCCCCGGCACATTCGGGTTGTTCGCTGCAGAGGCGGATGAGCCGAAACACCGCCGGCCGCTGTTCACCGGGTTTGTTGAGCGGGGCATGGGCGACCAGCTCCGCCGCTTGGCGGACCGATTTGACGAGCTGGAGGCCGGGCAGGAATGAGCAGCAGGCTGACCCATGCGCACCGCGCCATGCTGGCGATCGCGGGCTACCTGGTCACAGGCAGCATCGAGGATGAAAACCGGGCGCTGATGCTGGAACGCCTCGCGCGCGTTCTCCCCGATTGTGAAACCGGCCCCGAAACGATCGCGCCTGTTCGTCTGGCGGCGCGGCAAATGATCGTGGCGTTGAATGATCGTGATCGATCGCATGCGGAGATCCGCCTGATGCAGGCTGTGCATCATTTCAACCGGGCAGGGGCGGGGGCTTACCTTGATGCCTGGCAAAAGCAGGCAGTAGCGGAGGGGCGGCAGGTATGAACTTCCCCGATGATCCACGGATTGCAGACGCCAAGGATATCCCAGTCCATGAGCTGTTGCATAAACTGGAAATCTACGGCCTGACAGAAAAGGGCGGCGAAATGCAGGGGCCGTGTCCGGAGTGCGGGGACGCGGGGCACAACCCGGCAACCGGCCCCTGCGATCGGTTCAACGTCAACATCGCGTCAAAGCAATGGTTCTGCCGCAAGTGCAAGATTGCCGGCGGTGATCAAATTGAGCTGGTGCGTGAGGTGAAGGGCTGCAGCTTTCCGGAGGCCCTGGAATTCCTTTGCGGTGAAAAGCCCTTGAATGTAGATCCAGAGGTGGCCAGGAAAAAGCGTAAAAAGGCAGAGGCCCGGGCGCGTGCAGAGGCGGCGCGAAAGAACAAGTGGCGGCAGCAGTCGATTGATGACGCCCGCTCGATCGTCGCCAGGGCGGGTCCAGGGTCGCGGGGGATTGTGGGGGCCTACCTGCGCGCGCGCGGCCTTTCCCTCGATGTGATACCGGCCCCGCTCGGGTATTTGCTGAAGCACCCGTATGTTGTGAAGCGGGGCGGGCAGAACGTCACTATGCACATCGGGCCGTGCATGATTGCGCCAATTGTGGATTGGCGTACCGGCCTGGTGATGGCCGTGCATCAGACCTGGGTGGACATCAATCCGCCGCATGGCAAAGCGACCATCATTTATAACGGCGTGACGGAAAAATCCAAGCTGACCCGTGGCAGCGTGCGCGGCAATTTCATCCCGCTGATCACGCCTGCGGACGCCGATACGATGGTGGTGGCAGAGGGGATTGAGAACACCCTGGCCGCCTACCTTCCCAAACCGCCGGGGTTTGAGAATGCGGCCTATTGGGCTGGTGTCAGCCTCGGCAACATGGCCGGAAAAATGCTGAAATCCGAAAAACGGGGCCAGCTATCCGGCCTGCCGGACATGAGTGCGGAGGAGGCCTTTGTGCCGCCGCCATGGGTTAAGCGGTTGGTCTTTATCAAGGACGGGGACAGTGATCCTGTGTCCACACAAAAGCAGCTCGAATGCGGTCTGCTGCGCGCCAGGACTGCGCGGCCAGGACTGCGCACAGGCATCGTTCCGGCTCCGGCCGGATTCGACATGTGCGATGTGCTGAACGGAAAACACAAACAAAAACACCAAGAAAGACAGGCCAATGAATGAAGGTGCGACGGACGTGCATGCCGCATTTGAGCAGATGGAAGAACATGTGCCAGAGGGTGAAAGGGGTGAAAAAATCGGCTTTGGTTCTGGCCTACCGGGGGGAGGCGCCGCCGACCCTTTTGAGGATCCGGGCGGGGGCGCGGCGGGCCTCGATGACTATCCTGGCGGTGATGGCAGCGGGTACAGCGGCGATGGGGAGAAACCAGTGCTGCCGCCAAACTTCCCGGTGCAGGCGCTTGGAATGGCTGGGGGTAAGTTCCATTTCCTGAACGCCAGAGGTGAGCTGATCGAGCTGGCCGCCGGTGCTTTGAGCCATCGATCAAACCTGGTTGCGCTGATGGCTGGTGTAAAAGACCCTATCCGGCCATTGGCCGATATTGCGCCAACAAAGAATGAAAAGCGGGACACTGGCTTTAATGCTGCCACAGCAGGCGACCTTTTGATGCAGGCCTGCGGGCAGCGCCCGTTGTTCAACCGGAACATGCCGATCCGGCATGTTGGCACCTGGCGCGGCAGCACTGGTTCCCCTGTTGTTCACCTGGGCGAAAACCTACTGGTTAACCCAGCGGAAGAACGGCAGGGGCGCATGGTGGCGGGGGCGTTGTACCCCTCGGTGCCTGCGATCGATGTGCCGGCAAAAGAGTCTGCAAGTGTTGAGGATATCGAGTTTCTGGCCCATCGGATCGGGAATTACTGGAACTGGCGGGTGAAGAATGCCGGGCTTCTGGTGGTTGCCTGGATCGGTCAGGCCGTGCTGGGGCAATACCCGGATTGGCGTACTCATATGTATGTGAGCGGCAAGAGCGGGGCCGGGAAGACAACTCTGATCAAGTTGATCACCTCGCTCTTGGGCGGGATGGCAGTTGGCGGCAAGAACAATTCATCTGCGGCCAGCATCCGGCAGACCACTAACAGAATGGCACTGGTCCGGGTTTTTGATGAAGCAGAGGGTGATGAGCAAAAACTCGACGTGGAAGAAATCATAGCAATGCTGCGTCTGATGTCCGGATCTGAAGGCGCGCAGATGGAACGCGGCACCTCAGACCATTCCGGCATACGGTTTGGCCTCTATGGGGCGGGGCTGCTGGGGGCGATTATCCCGGGCGGCATGGCTCCGCAGGACCGGAACCGTTTTGCAATTCTGACATTGGGGGATCGTGTTGGGTCTTCGTCGCCTGAAGATGATGCGGGCCTTTTGGCGGAGTTGGAAGAGGACGCAATTGCCCTGGGGCCTAAGATATGGCGCCGGATGCTGCGCCTGGCGCCCCGGCGCTGGGACCGAACGTTCCGAGTTTACAACGGGATGGTTCAAGGCCTGGGTGGCCGGGCGCGGGACGGTGACACGATCGGGACTTTGCTGGCCGGTTGGGATCTGATGATGTTTGATGATCCCTTGATCAGCCTGGAAACAGATAAGGCGTGCAGGGATCGGCTGCAGCAGGCCAGAGAGATCGCCATCCCGCTGCTGACAGAGACGCAGGAAGCGGACGAAATGGGGGAGGGGCAGCAGCTGCTGAATGCCATTTTCGGCGCCCAGCTTCTCAAGGATCATGGCGGCTACACGACGGTTTCAGAAGTCATCATGGTTCACAATCGCGGCGCTCATGAGCCAGAAGACGGAGAGGCAAATTTGCTGGAGCGCTTGGGACTTCGGTTGATTGGCCGAGGTGATTGCCGGAAAGAGCTGTTTATCAGCAATGCTGCCAGCCCTTTGCTGGACAAGGCGCTGACAGGTGGGCGGTGGCGTAAAGGCGCCCACAAGGCCGCTCTGCAGACGATTGATGATGTGAGGGTCTACCCGGGCACTATGCGCGTCGCGGGTCGCCCCCAGCGCGGCCTGGTCATCCCCGCGCGTCTTCTCCCCGGATATGAAGAAAGCCCTGAAAAGGGCAGTTACGGTGACCAATGAAGGGACATTGTTCCAAAAATCTGAAACGGTTTAGGCTGTCCTGTTACGGTCATGTTTCACCTTACGTTACGCGGGTAAGGTGCTGATAATGATAGGAAATTTCAGGCCCTCAAACACAGTGAAACGCTGTAACGCCATATGCCAAGCATGTGGTGCATATGCCTGTGTGAGAGGGGTCAGTATTTATAGCGTTATGCCGTTACTTATAACTCTATCTCTTAAAAAAGAGATATTAATACAAAGGGTTAGCGGCGAAACGAATTGCGAAACAATTGCGAAACAGCCCGTAACAGGGCGTTACGGCAGTGAATTGAGGGCATTCGGGCAATGACGATGGCGGGCAAGGTGGATCAGCGGGCGGCGGACCAGGTGGAGCTGCTGCAAAGCGATGGGCTGAAGCCCAGCGGCGGCGGGATGATCTGGCTGTTGGTGCGGGTGAAGCGCAAGCATGCCGGCCGCATCAAGCTGGTTGAGATCGGCGGTGAGTTTGAGGCCTACAAGGATCGGGCGGGCAGGGCGCGCAAGCGCAAGATCAAGGGGACGGGTAGTCCCGCGTTCACGCCGGTGCTGCTGTTGCAGCGGGCCGGGTTCGAGGTGTTCATGCCTGTTGAGTACAAGGATCATCGCAAGAGCCGTTACTCCCGTGAGCGCCATCTGGTTCCGCAGCCGTTGCTGATGGACTGGCTGTTTGTCGGCTTTCCGGATGGCCAGAACAGGCTGGCGGACTTGGCGGCGCTGGATGTTGTAACGGGTATAGCGGGTGAGGGACGCAGGCCTGCCATCGTCAAGCATGAGCTGGTGCTTGACGTTATGCGTCAGTGGGGCGGCGGGATGCTGTCGCCTTCCTGTCACCAGATGGTGAAGAATGGCCACGACTTTCAGCCAGGCGATTCCGCCAAGGTTGCTTTCGGGTCATTGGCGGGCGTCCATGTTGAGGTGGCCGAAGTGAACGGAAAAAAGGTGCGGGCTGTATTGGAGCTTTTGGGAGAGAAAGTTTCACGCGAATTCAACGGCTTGGACTTGGACAGGGTGAAGGATGACGAATGATGCTCGCAACCCGCCGTTGTCAAAAGGGGGTTGACGCCGTGCTGAAGCCTGCCCTATCGCTCGAAACAGACTTAGGCACCGTGGCCGCTGTTGAAAGATACAAGCCATGGATGCGAGCAGGCAGGAAGCGCATGTGTTGCACCCGTTTCCCGTCTGTTTTCACTCAAGTCGAGGCCACCACGCGATAGCGAATTCGGCCTCTGACACTGCGTAAGCTATGAGCAGTTGAGTTGAACCAAACGCCCAGTGCGGAGATCCCGCCCTGGGCGTTGTTGTGTTTGGAGGATGCTATGCAGACTGGACGTGTAGAGGGTTTCACCCGGGTGCTGGGGAAGTCACAGGGCTATCTCGGTTTGCCCTTACGTGATGAGGTGATCGAATGCGCCGTCAGCGGTGCCGGTACGCCTTGCATGGTGGCTGCCTGGCATCCGACGCCGGATGAGCTGGCCGCTCTGAACCGTGGGGCAGCTGTCCATGTCCGTATCCACGGCACTGCGCATCCTCCGATCATGCTGGGCGTTGGTCCGGAACCTGATCAGGTCTGATCATGGGCAAGCTGAAGGGCAGGGCGGTCAAGTCGCGTTTGCAGGCTGCGCCCTCGCGGTTCCGCAAAGCGCCATCAACTGAGGCGCAGCGTTCGCAGCAGCGAGACGTGGAGCAGCCATGGCGGGCCTGGTACAAGACAGCGCGTTGGCAAAAGCTGCGGCTGAAGATCCTGATACGCGACGGCTGGCGTTGCCAAGAGACCGGTGAGCGGTTGTCAGGCAAGTATCCGTCGCAGAACAGCCCGGTGGTTGACCACAAGCGTCCGCACCGCGGTGACCCGGATCTGTTCTGGGATGAACGCAACCTGCAGTCAGTGTCGAAGAGCTACCACGACGGGGTGAAGCAGAGCATCGAGAAGCGCGGTATGGCCTAGGGCCACGCTGCTGCCGCCAACTGTTGCGGTTTTGCACCGCCTTCGCGATTGGTGCAAATCGGCAACAGGGGGGGGGTGGCAAAAAAGTCACAAAAAACGGGATTTGGCTAGACCCGCCCTCCCCTCACTCGGAGATTTTTTTCTTGGCTGAACAAGAATTTGACCTGTTCGGCGACCCGGTACGTCAGTCCAATGGGCGTCGGGGGCGTCCGAAGCACGTACCATCTCAGGAAAATCGCAATAAAGTCATAGTGTTACTTGCTATGGGTTGGTCCAATGAGCGCATCGCTGGTGCCTTGCATGTCTCTCAACCGACGCTGAGAACCTATTATTTTTCAGAGCTGAAGGCGCGGGACATCCAGCGCGATCGGCTCGATGCTCACCGGCTCATGCTCGCAATGGAAGAGGCGAACAAGGGCAACGTTGGCGCGATGCGCCTGCTCGATCAGCTGATCTCAAAAAGCGACCTGGCTTTGACAACTGGCAGGCTGGGGGACGCACAGCGCAAAGCGGCGGCGAAGCCGGAGACACCCGGCAAAAAGGCGCAAGAGAAGCTGAACGCCCACAAAGTCCTCGGTGGCGATGACACCGCAAGTGATGGTTGGGGTGAAGACATCAAGCCTGGAAGTGGAATGCACTAGTGCTCGATTTTTCTGACGATCAAGAATTTGGCCTGGACCCGGAATGGGACACGTCCGTTCCAGATTGGGAGCACCGGATTCTGAACGGCCTTTCGCTGATCCCGGATTTGCCGCTTTTCGATGCTCCGGCAAAAAAGGCTCTTCGGATCTTCAAGCGGTTGAAGGTTCCGGATCTTCCAGGCACGCCTACATTTGGCGAGATCTGTGACGATTGGGTCTTTGACTTTGTTCGCGTTATCTTCGGCAGCTACAACCCGGAGACCAAGCGGCGAATGCTGCGTGAGTTCTTCCTGCTGGTTCCCAAGAAGAACGGAAAATCGGCAATTGCTGCAGGGATCATCGTCACTGCGGCAATCATGAATGAACGCCCGCAGGCGGAACTGTACCTGATTGCGCCGACTCAGAAGATTTCCGGTATCGCTTTCAAAACAGCTCAGGGGATCATCCGGTTAGATGAGACGTTGTCGAAGGTCTTTAGGGTGCAGCCGCACCAGAAGACGATCACTCATCTGACAACGGAAGCGGTGATCATGATCTTGTCTGCGGACGGGGATGTGGTGACGGGTTCAAAAGGTTGTTTCGTATTGGTGGACGAAACCCACGTTCTCGGTAGCAAGCACAAAGCTCCGGAGGTCTTTATCGAGCTGCGCGGCGGCTTGAAATCCCGGCCTGAAGGGTTCTTTCTCCAGATCACGACCCAATCGAAGGATCGCCCCACCGGGCAGTTTGAAAAGGAGCTGGCGACGGCGCGGGCTGTCCGGGACGGCGAAATCCGGTTGCCGATGCTGGCTGTCATGTACGAGCTGCCGCAGGAGATGCTCGAAAACAAGGCATGGAAAGATCCGAAGACCTGGACGCTGGTCAATCCGAACCTTGGGCGCTCGGTTCACCTGGAGGATTTGGTCAACGATATGCGAAAGGCGGAGCGCGAAGGCCCGGAAGCCGTCGCGCTGTTCATTTCGCAGCACCTGAATATTGAGCCTTCACTTGGACTCGGCACAGGTAAATGGGTCGGAGCGCTGTTCTGGGAAGATGCCGCCCGGCCAATCACGCTGGACGATATCCTATCGACGTCCGACGTCTGCGTCGCCGGAGTGGACGGCGGCGGCCTTGATGACCTTTTGGGCTTCGGCATCATGGGCCGCCACCGCGAAACTAAGCGCTGGCAATTCTGGTCCAAAGCCTGGGCTGATGAAATGGTTCTGGAGCTGCGCAAGGAAATCAAGCCGGAGCTGGAAGCACTCGCTAAATCTGGGGATCTGGTCCTGGTGGGAAATCTCGAAGATGAAGCGTTTCCGGAGATTGTGGAATACTGTGTCCGGTTGCGGGATCTAGGCCTTTTGCCTGAGGAGAACGGGATCGGCATGGACCCGGAGGGTGTCGCCAAGATTATCGACGCGCTGATCGATGCCGGTTTTGCAATCGAAGACATGACGCCGATCTCACAGGGCTACAAGCTGAATGCGGCGATCAAGGCAGCACCAGTCAAGCTGAAGAACGGCACCCTGATCCACTGCAACCAGCGGATTATGACCTTCAGCGTTGAAAACGCGAAGACAGAGGCGCGCGGCAACGCAGTGATCGTGACCAAGGCGCAATCTGGCACAGCCAAGATCGATCCGCTCATGGCCATGTTCAACACGGTCCAAATGATGAGCTGGAACCCACAACCGCGGGTTAACTCCAACCTGGATGACTTCCTTTCAAACCCGGTGATGGTCGTATGATGAATTTGCTGCGCGCCGCGATTAACGGCGTCCGAAATGAAATCCAGTCGACAGGCGGCGGCTGGTTTGGTTCTTTCGGCAGCTCGGCCTTGCAGTCACCCAGCATGCCGACACCCTCGGGAAAAAGTGTCACGGCCAGCACGTCGCTTGCCAGTTCGGTAGTTTTCGATTGCGTCCGAAAGAATGCCCAGGTTCTGGCTGGCATGCCGCTGCAGTATTTCGAGAAGGACGGCAATGGTAACGACGTCCTCGTAAATGACGGGGATCTCTATGGCATCCTCGCTGAAAGTCCCAACCGCGACCAGACAGCGCTGGAGTTCTGGGAAGGGTGTTCGACGCAACTGAGCCTGAAGGGCAATGCTTACAACGAAAAACTCTTTCTCGGGAAGCGCCTGGTTGGTGTGCGCCCGCTGTTCGGGGTGCAGCCAATGCGGGACCGAGACCGCGGCGGGTTCAAGTATGGGATCTATGACCGCGGCAAGTGGGAGGTTCTTCCTGCTGAGAAAGTTTTTCATCTGCGCGGATTTGGTGCTGGTGATGGTCTTGGAATGTCCACGATCGCTTACGGCGCCACCTCGATCGGTGCAGCTTTGGCGGCGGATGAGACAGCATCCAGCATCTTTTCCAATGCCATGATGACCGCTGGATTTCTAACTTCTGATCAGGTTCTCAAACCCGAGCAGAGGGATCAGCTGCAAAAGATGCTGGAGACATTCGCGGGATCCTCGAAGGCCGGAAAGTCCATGATCCTGGAGGCCGGTCTCAAGTGGAATGCAACGCAGCTTAATCCAGATGATGCCCAGCTCTTGGAAACCCGGCGTTACAGTGTCGAAGATATTTGCCGATGGTTCGGCGTCCCGCCAATCATCGTTGGCCATTCGGCTGAAGGTCAGACCATGTGGGGCAGCGGAGTAGAAACCATCCTCCTGTCGTGGCTGACGCTAGGTATCAACCCGATGGCCAACCGGATTGAGGCGCGCGTTAGAAAGGATCTGCAGCCGGTCGAAAAGCGCCGGCGGGGTTTCTTCCGTTTTGATCGTGACGCGATGCTGCAAATGGACAGCAAAGCCAAGGGGGAATTCCTGCAGAAGATGGCGGGCAGCGGCACGCTGACGGCCAATGAGCGCCGGGATATCCTTGGCCGCCCCCGGCATACCGATCCAAACGCGGATGCGCTTTTGGCGCAAACGGCCATGGCTCCCCTTGACCAGCTAGGAGAAAACGCAAAATGACCAAGGCAGGAATGCCGCTGGCGCCGATGAACCGCATGCCTGGTGTGCGGTCCGATTTGACGCCGCAGGCTCTGAAGAACTGGAACCCGGATCTGGCTCCGAAGGCTGAAGGCCTGGGCGAAAACTCGATCTCGATCCTCAATCCGATCGGCAAATACTATGAAGACGGTGTCACCGCCGCCCGTATTGCGGCGGCGCTCCGGAACATCGGTGACAAGCCGGTAGACGTCTATGTCAACTCCCCAGGCGGTGATGTCTTCGAGGGCCTGGCTATCTATTCGCTGCTGTTGGAACACAAAGCCAATGTGACCGTGAAGGTTCTGGGGGTGGCGGCCTCGGCGGCGTCAGTGCTGGCGATGGCCGCTGATGATCTCCTGATCATGCGGTCGGCCTTCCTGATGATCCACAATACCTGGGTTGTCGCGGCTGGCGATCGCAATGCGTTTCAGCAAGTTGCCGAATGGCTGCAGCCCTTTGATGAGGCGCTGGTGGATATCTACGCCGCGCGCACCAGCATCGATGCTAAGAAAATCGGTGCCATGCTGGACAAGGAAACCTGGCTCGGTGGCGCCAAGGCTGTTGAACAGGGCTTTGCGGATGACTTCCTGGGTGCTGATCAGGTGTCCCAGGATGTGCAGGACGGGCTGAAGATCAGCCCGGAGGCCGCGAAAAAGAAAGCTGATCTATTGATGGCGCGGGGCCGTGCCCCGCGATCGATGCGCCGCGAGCTGCTCGCGGCGCTGAATGCCGGCATGCCGAGCGCTGCCGGTCAGGACACGCCGAGCGCTGATCCTGAACCCAAAGCGGGGGCCCAAGCCCTTGCGCTTCTGAAACAACACACTTCCTAAACGGAGAAATCCCATGACAAAGCACATGATGCCCGCCATTTCGATGGCGGCACTGGCCTCGGCGTGCCCGGTCCATGTCCTCGGCGCACCAATGAATGAAGCATCTGACGCCGAGATGCTGCGTGAGATCAACGCGGCGCTGAAAAAGATCGAAGGCGACGTGAAGGGCACGGCTGAAGACGCTCTGAAAGAGGCCAAGAAATCCGGCGAGGTCAGCGCCGAGACCAAGTTGACGGCTGACAAACTTCTGACCACACAGGCCGAACTTAACACCTCGCTGAAAAACCTGACCGACAAGGTCGAGGGCCTGACCGCGCAGAACCAGGAGCTGGCCCAGAACTTCGCGTCAGGTCTTGGCGGTGGCGGCAATGACGGTCCGATGTCGCTAGGTCAGGCTGTGGTGGCCCAGCATGATGCGGTGAAAGCCTTCAGCGGCAGCGCGATCAAGCTGGATATCAACAACGCGATCACCACCGCGGATGGTTCTGCCGGCGGCCTCATCTACCGCGAAGAAGAGCGGGAACCTGTCCGTATGCCGAAGCGGCGCCTGCTGGTCGCAGGCCTGCTGTCCCGCGGTGTGGTGAGCAGTGATGCGCACACATACCGCAAGCAAACGGTGCGCACGAGCGCCGCAGCCATGGTGGCCGAAGGTGCAGCAACACCTGAATCGAACTACGGTTGGACCAAGGTGACCGATACCGTCCGCAAAATCGGCCATCACATCAACGTGTCGGAAGAAAGCCTGGCGGATGCTGACTATCTGCAGTCGGAAATTGACACAGAACTGCGCTACGGCCTCGACCTGGAGGAAGAAAAACAGGTTCTGGCCGGTGACGGTATCGGTGAAAACCATCTGGGCCTGATCTCGGTTGCCCCGGGATTTGTTGCTGCCGATGCCAGCCTCCCGAACGCAACGCGCATTGATCGCCTGCGCCTGGCCATCCTTCAGATTGCACTGGAGGACTACTACTTGACCTCCTTCGTTCTGAACCCGGTGGACTGGGCCGGGATCGAGATGACCAAGAACGCCAATGGCGATTACATCTTCACCCGTCCGGATGGCGTGACTTCTCCGGTACTGTGGGGCCGTGACGTTGTGGAAAGCAACAGCATGTCCAAAGGCGAATGGCTGGGCGGCGATCTCGCAATGGCCTCGACCCTTTATGACCGTCAGCAGACCGAGGTGAAGCTCTCCACCGAACATGGCGACAACTTCATCGAAGGCATGGTCACCGTTCAGGCGAAGAAGCGTCAGCTTTTGGCCCACAAGCGCAATCTGGCGATTGTGAAGGGCGACTTCACTTTCGTCTGATCACCAGGCTGATCACGGGCCGCTCCTGTTCCGGGGCGGCTTTTCAATTCCAGTTTCGGAGGAAGCACCATGAAATTCCTGATCGTTGAAAGCACGCGCAAAACCAAAATCGGCACCTTCCGTCCCGGTATCCTGTACTCGGTAGACGAAACCAAACCCAACAACCAAGCGGTTCTGCTGTCCCTGACCGAAGGCAAAGACGCCTCGGGCCGCAAGGTGGTCGAGCCAGTGGGCAATTACCTGTCCAAGGCAGAGGCAGATCAGTTCCGTAAGGACCGCGCCCAGCAGGCCGCGAAAGAGCGCGGTGGCGAGCGTGGCGAAAAAGCCGAAGGCAAAGGCGCTGTCAACACCGCCAATCTTACCGGCCTGACCAAGCGAGCTGAACGTGCCGAGGCCGAGGTTCAGCGCCTGGAAGAAGAGCTGCAGGCGGAGAAAGACAAGGCTTTCGCCCTCGATGTGGATGCGACCAAGGCCAATGAAACCTTGGCTGAAGAGCGCAAAGTGCTGAAGGCGTCAGAGGACAAGGTCACCGGGCTGACTGCCGAGGTGGTTGATCTGAAAGACCAGCTGAACCAGACACAGGCAGCGCTGGATGCGGCACATGCTGCCGCAGCCGAGGCGAAGGCTGAAGCTGGTAAGGGTAAATCCAAGTGAGCCTTGTGCCCCTGGAAACCGTGAAGGCGGGCGTTTCGGCGGGCGGCTTCACGGCAGATGATGCGCTTCTTAGCCGGTTGGCGGCGGCGTCAGAGGTCAGCATCGCGGGTTATCTGCGCTTTGACTTGGCCGATGAATTTCCAGACGGGATTCCGGCCGATCTGGAACAGGCCATCATCGAACTGGTCCGCTTCTTCTATGAAGCACATCAGGATGGCCGGGGAACCGAAGGGCAGGGGCTTCCACCCTTGGTGCGAACCCTGTTGGCACCGCACAGGAAGTTTCTTTGATGTCTGGGCGCGGCGGCTGGCGCTTGATCTCCTGCGGCTTTCTGTTCGAGGGGGAGGACGATTGGCAGCAGCAGGGGGGCGATCTCGTTTGCAAGATTGCCTACCTGCGCGGTGGTGAGGCTGTGATCGCTGGCCGGATCGAGGGTCAGAACACCGTGGTGATCCGTGCCCGGGCCTCAGCGGTTCCCCAGGTGACCACGCATTGGCGGATCGAGGACAAGGTCACCCAGGAAATCTACCTGATCAAGTCCGCGCTGCCCTCCGATCGGGGCCGCTACATTGATTTCACCTGCCAGAGCGAGGCCACGTAATGACGCGGGCCAGAGGGTTCAAAACGGCCCGCAGAAAGTCCCGCCAGCGTGTTGAAAAACTCGACATTGCGGTGGCCGGCGCGATCGGCCAGACGGTTGATGAGGTTCACCGGGCAGGGCTTGAGAACATCGACGCCATGGTGGCCAAGAAGACCGGGCGCCTGCGACGGTTCTACAGCAAGCGCCTGGTCGAAAAGTCGCTGAAGGGCATGGTCGGTTATATCACCGGCGCCGCCCGCCGCTCGGCTTTTTACGCGCGGTTTGTTCATGATGGCACTGCCAAGACCAAGGCCCGCCCTTTCCATGATCACGCTGTTCTCGAATTCGAGGGCAAGCACCGCACCCGGATGCAGCAAGCAAATTCGATCGCACTTGATGACCGCGCTGCGCCTTCCGGAACTGGCCGCAGCGGCGGCGGAAAAGAGAGGACACTGAAATGACTGTTTCACAAACCGGCCCTCTGGCTGAAGCGCTGGTAGCCCGGCTGAAGGATGCGCTCAAAGGCAAAGGCCTGCCTGATACGGAAGGCGCCCCGGCTCCGGATATTCCGGTTTCTACCAAGGTTCGCAGCGGTGCTGACCGGCTTGCTGTGCGCATCGAGGGCTTCAGCATGCTGCAGGGCAACTCGAATGTTGGGCATTCAGATCGGCACAATTTTCAGGTGCGTGTAACCCACAAAGAAACCGGAAAGCGGAAAGGCGATCCGGCTAAGGATCTGCCCCGGATCGAGGGGCTGATCTGCGATGCCTTGAAGGATTTCAAGCCCGTACCGGGCGCCACCAAGATCAAGTTTCGCGGCTCTTTCGAGGCCGACGAGCCGACGCCGGAGCACACCTCTCGTGTGAGCCGGTTTTATGTCAACATCAACGGA
The DNA here is from genome assembly GCF_025144145.1 of Leisingera sp. M658. Lineage (NCBI taxonomy): Bacteria > Pseudomonadati > Pseudomonadota > Alphaproteobacteria > Rhodobacterales > Roseobacteraceae > Leisingera > Leisingera sp. M658. The sequence goes on along the minus strand of NZ_CP083549.1, from coordinate 21,060 downwards.
GACTAAACGATGCCTGCAAATCAAACGGCTGTTCAGGGTGAGGACAATGTCATCCGCATCCATGACGGTGCTGATCCTGGCACAATGCTGGAAATCGAGTACCAGGGTGATGCCACATACAACAACGGCGTGACCCAGAACCTGAAGCGCTACAAAAACGGCTCGCTGCCGTACCGGTCCAAAGACGGCACCACACTGAATTTCACGATGGGCAAGGTGCGCCCGCTTTCCGCCGGTCAGCAGCGCCTGTGGGACGTCGCCGAAAGCGGTGAGTTGGTTCAGGCCGAATACGATGACCCGAATTCCGGGGGGCAAAAACGCTCCGGGATCGCACAGTTTTCGATGGGTTCGGAAAAGGCCGGCACAAACGACAATGTCGAGGTCGATTTCACCCTGGCTTTTGTTGATGATCCGACCACGGCGGTGAACCCATAATGGCGAATTCCGTCATTAATATCACTCTCGGCGGCGCGTCCTATGGGATGCGCCCCGAATATGAGGCGCAGCGCGGGATCGAGGGACGAGTCAACCTCACAATCGCAGAGCTTCTGGAATGCGCCAAATTTGAGCGGCTGACCCTTGAGGAGGCTGGAGTGATTGTCTGGCACGGCTGCAAGGCGAATGGTGAAGATTTCGACATCGAGGCGGTCGCCAAGCGGATCTTTGAAGAGCGTATGAGCAATTTGAAGCTGCGTCTTTCGATCTGCGAATTTCTTGCGACGCTGCTCTATGCGCCGGAGGAAGTCACAAAAAAGTTCGAGGCCGAGGTGCGGCCTCTGCTGGAAAGCCAGGCGAATATCTGAACGACCTGCTTGGCTTTGCAACCGTTCACCTCGGCTGGCAGCCAGAATCCTTCTGGCGCTCCACCCCGTCCGAATTCTGGGCGGCCTTCCTTGTGTTTCAGAAAAAAGTGCAGGCGATAAATGCAAGCTCGTGACACGATCCTCACGGAATACACCGGCGACGTTCGCGGTTTTGCGCGGGCGTCCAGGTTCTATGACCAGACCCTTGCCCGGCAGGAGCAGCTTACCAATCACCGGCTGACCCGTATTGATCAGCGCTGGGAACGGTCCAACCGGGCCATTCTGAACACCACCACGGCTTTGCGCGGCGTCACTGCTGCGCTGGCTTTGGGCGCGCTGCGCTCCTATGCCGAGGAATGGCGCAATGTGGAACGCCGTCTGGCATCTGTCGGGGAAACTTCCGAGGCTTCGCAGCAGAAACTGATCGAGCTGGCCCTGCGCACCAGGTCAGTTGCAGGCAGCACCGCTGACGCGGTTCAGCGGATGTCGAAGTCCACCAATGCAGATTATGACACCACGCTGCGCCGGGTGGAGACTCTGCAGAAGCTCTTGGCCGCTGGCGGGGCGTCCGGATCTGAACGGGCCTCGGTGTCCCTTCAGCTCGGCCAGGCGTTGAAATCCGGACGGCTGTCCGGCGATGAATTCCGATCGATCTCTGAAAACGCACCGATCGAGTTCCTTGACGCGCTGTCTCGGGCCGCCGGCATTGCGCGCAAGGATCTGAAAGAGTTTGCATCTGACCAGCTCCTGACCACGGAAATCGTGCTGGAGGCACTGGACGGCCTTGCCACCACGGCAGATGCAAAGTTCCGCGCACTGGCTGTTTCCGGTGAGGAAGCCGTCGATGTGCTGAACACAGGCCTGACGGCTTACATTGGCCGGGTAGATGAAAGCCTGGGCGCCACCGAAGCCATAAACGGCGCCATGGTCGCCTTGGGACAGTATGCAGCCAGCAGCGGTGAGGGTGCTGAGAACCTGGCTGCGGCTATCCAGATCGTCGGGGTTGCGGCTGCGGCAACTGCAGGCTCGCGCGGCATTGGTGCGATGACCGGCGCGCTGGTGAAGGCGTCTGCGGCCCGCAAGGCGGACGTGGCCGCGGCGCAGCAGCAGATTGTCATTGCAAAGGCGCAAGAGGCCCAATCCCGCAAGAACCTTGATGCCGCAAACGCCCGCGTGCGCGCGCTTCATGTGGAGCGCCAGGCGCGGATTGAAAACGGCAAGTCCATCAAGCGCATCACAACACAGATGGCAGCGGCGGATGCCGCACAGGTCAAATCGGCGAACGCCCTGGCCGGGGCCACGCTGCGCCGCACAGCGGCAACGGATGCACTGACGGCTGCGCAGAAGCGTCTGTCAGTGGCTGCGCGCCTGACCGCCACCACAATGCGCGGACTGCAGGGAATCATGGCCTTCTTTGGCGGCCCGGTGGGCCTGGCCTTCACGGCAATCACCACGGCCCTGACTGTCATGGCATTGCGCACATCCGAAGTGGACCGACTGACCGGCGCGGTAACGGATCGGGTCAATCTGCTGCGCCAAGCTTATGCTGAGACCGGCGGGGAGGTCGATGAGCTGCGCCGCAAGATGGCATCCACTTCGGTTGCCCAGGCCATTGCCCAGGCCGATGAGCTGAAGGAAAAGCTGCAGGAAGCCAAGGAAAGCATCCAGGGGGATCTGTACCAAGCGGAGAGCCGGGGCAAATTTGATGAGTTCCCAGAGATCGGCAACCTGGTGCAGGACCTCCTGTCCGGTGAAAAGGCCGTTTCAGAGTTCCGTGCGGAACTGAACGACCTGGTGCGCGAAGGCGGGCCGGAGCTGCAGCAGTTTGCGCTTATCATCGAAGGCATCCTTCAGCCGGTTCTGAATGTCGCAGATGCATCTGAAAGCGCAGATGCCGTTCTGGCCGTTCTGCGCGGCACCAGCGAAGAGGCCGCCGCGGCCCTCGAACAGCTTGGCTTCACTGCTGGTGCCGCAGGCGGTCAGGTGGAGGTTCTGGCCGCCAAGGCATCGACCGCCGCGAAAGGGATCTCTGACCTGGTGGCGATGATCCCGGAGCTGTCAAAGGCGGCCAAGGTGCAGGAGAAGTTGGGCAAGGCCGCAGCCGCGCGTGATGCGGCGCTATCGGGGCTTGGAGATCCTCTTGCCTGGGGACCGGAGCAGGCCGCCAAAGCGGAAGAGATCAATGACCTCTATAACCGGGCGGCAGGTGAGATCGATGGCACGGCGGATGCAACGCGGCGGGCGAACAAGGAGCTTGATACTTATCTGGATAACTCCCGTATCGGTGCGCTGGATGCTCGCAATCAGGCTGTCGCCCGGGAGAACCAGGAGTTCGAAAAAATTGTTGCAAACTTGCAGGCTGTTGCTGCCGGTGAGGAGGCGCTTGCCGCTGCCCGGGCCGCGCACAAACAGAACCTGGCGCAGATCAATGAGCGCTTTGACAAGCGGGGCAGCGGCGGTGCCGGCCGCGAAGTGGGTTCCTCAGAACGGCTGTATGAGCTGCGCGAGCTGCTGCTCGAAAACGGCCAAAAGAGCGTCTACACGGAGGCGGCGCTCAATGCGGAGCGGGAGCGTCTTCTCGAACTGGTTCCGGAGCTGATTAAGCTGGGTTACAGCCGGGCAGAGGCGGAAGCCCTGGTTGCTGATCAGTTAGATCGGGTGAAGGACCGCCTGGCAGAAACGGAGACAGCCAGTGAGCAGGCCTCGCAGGCGATGTCCCGCGGAATATTTAACGATATCCGCCATGCGGAAAGCCTGTCCGATGCCTTGGGCAGCATCAAAGACCGCCTTTTGGATATTGCAACCGACAATGCATTTGATCTGCTGGCAGAGCAGCTCGCAAACCTGGACTACGGCCTTGGAAAAGGCAGCGGGGGAGGCGGCGGCGGCCTTGATTGGGGTTCTCTTATCGGGGGGATTTTTGGCGGAAAGCGGGCTACAGGTGGCCGGGTGCAGGCTGGGAAGATCTACCCCGTCAATGAGCAAACCACGAATTCTGAACTGTTTGTGCCGTCACAGGATGGCACGGTGCTGAACGTCGCGCAGGCCCAGGCGGCGCTGAAACAGGCCAGCGGTCAGGCGAATGCTGTGGTCGCGGTGCGCGATGCGCCGCAGGTCAACATCTACAACAACGCCAAGGGTGCAGAGGTCAGCGCAAAGAGCGGCCCCGGCGGCAGGCTCGATATCACCATCGTAGATCAGTTTTCCAAGGCCATCGGTTCGGGGAAGCTGGATAAGGCGTTTCGCGGGCGCTTCGGCGTAAAGCCCACACCAAAAGGAGCCTGACATAATGCCGAATTTTCCCGCATCAATGCCTGCTCCGGAATACCTGCCGATCTCTTTTTCAGGCTCGGAAGGCGGGCTTCAGGTGTCCAAAATGGACACCGGCCCGTCAAAGCGCCGGCGGCGCACTACCGCGGCGCCGCAAGTGTTCAGCCTGACCTTTGCCCCCGTGACTGAAGCGGCCCTGGCAGAGTTCGAGGATTTTTTCCGGGACGATCTCGCCGGTGGCGTTTTGTCATTCACAATGGCGCACCCGATCTATGAGACCGAGCGCACATGGCGGTTCAAGGATGAAGAAACCTATTCCGGCGATCCGATCGGAGAGGATGCCTACCAGCTTCAGATGGTTCTGGATCTGATGCCATGAGGATTACATCCCCCCGGTTTATTCAGGCTGCAAACGCTCAAGAAAGCGGAGAGGTTTTCCTGCCTCTGGTGACGTTGAGCCATCCTGATTGGGCAGTTCCTGAGCGCCTGGTGCGGGACTTGAACCCCATCATGCACGGTGGAGAGGTCTTCACCCCCGCAGCCTTCGATATCTCCCTGCCGGATGATGTCGAAGAAGGAACACCGGTTATGACCTGGTCCGTCGATAATACGGATCTCCGTCTTGTCGGGCTGCTGCGCGGCGTGCGGAACAAGGTGCTGGTCGAGGTGGTCTATGTGCTGGCCTCGCAACCCGACATTATTGAGGTTGGACCATTCGAGACGGAAATGGTCGGCGCCGACTATGACGCCGAGCAGCTCGGCGGCAACCTGACGGTTGAACCGATCCTGGATGAGCAGTTCGGCTATTTGCACATGACGCCAGCCACCACGCCGGGGCTGTTCTGATCCATGTGGCAGGGGGAATGGATCGGGTTGCGCTACCAGAAGCTGGGGCGCGGTCCGGAGGCCTATGATTGCCTCGGCCTCTGGCTTGCACTGCAGCGGGTTCGGATGGGGCGGATTCTACCAGATCCTCGCTGCACCATGCTGGAAGCTGCACGGCAGCAAACCGCAGAGACCATGCGCCCGCAGTTCACCCGGGTGCAGCGCGCGATTGAGGGCGATGCGCTCATGTTCCGGGTGCGGAGCCAGCTCCTGCATGTGGGCTACGCCATAGACGGCAGGGACATGCTGCACATCGAAGAGGACGCCACCGGGTCAGTCCTCGAAAACTGGAACCGCTCCCCCTGGCTGGGACGGCTGGAAGGAATTTACCGCTTTGCTGGATAACGCGCCGATGTTTGAGGCGGTTGCGCAGACGCACCCGCTGAAGACAGAAACCAAGTGCATCACCTGCCATGAGGGGCAGACCATTGTGCAGATCCTGCAGCAAATGGATCTGCCGGAGCGCTTTGGTCCGCCTGTGGTTAGCCTGATCAAGGATGGGCGCAGTGCTGATGTGCCACTGGCGTATTGGGGTTCAGTGCGGCCAAAGGCCGGAACCCGGGTAGAGGTTTATTGGCCTGTAGAGGGACCGGCTTTTGGCGCGGTGCTAGCTGCCGTCATAAGCGCAGCCGCTCCGGCGATTGCGGGGACTGTGTTCGCCACTGGGACTCTTGGCTTTGCCTTGGCCACGGCAGCAATCACGGTAGTTGGCGGGCTGATCGCCAATGCGCTGGTCGCACCAGCGACGTCCGGCTCCGTTAGCGGCCAGGCTGATACCAATTACTCGATCACCGGCACGCAGAACGCGCATACGCCCTATGGGGTTTTCCCGCTGGTCCTTGGGCGGCACCGCATGTTCCCGCCCAAGACAGCACGCGGCTTCACAGAAGTGGTGGATGGCGAGATCTATTTCCGGGGCCGGTACACCTTTGGCTGGGGGCCGGTCTCGCTGGAGGATCTGCGCATAGGTAGCACCCCCATCTGGAATTTCGAGGGTGTCCAGGTTGAATTCCTGAATGTTGACAAGGCCGAAACGCTGGCCAACATGCCGGAACTTGCCGACCTGGTGATGCAGAAAACCGCAGAGGTCAAAGAGATCTCGGAAGCGCTGTCCGAAGACGGCCAGACTTATGAGTTCGGATCGGATGCCGCGGCAGGCAAAGTTAGCGTGTCGATCGCGGTGCAGTCTGGCGAATTCGATATCCGGCTGCGCTACCGGGAAGCGGGTGGCGCCTACATCGAGGGTCCGCTGTTTTCGAACGTCACTGCGGATGCCGTATTGGAATTTCCGGAGTTCACTGACGGGCTGCAGCGGGAATTTCAGGTCAAAATCGTCTCTGCTGTGTCTAACGAGACAGAGCGGGTAAGGGTTGAAGACCTGCAGGAAGATCGAGCTGTCCCGCCGCTTCTGAGGATCACCAAGACAGACGTCCAATATCAAAAGGGCCATGAAATCGGCGGCTGGCGCTCCGGTTCCGAGGTGATGACGCTCTATCCGGACGATGTGGCGGAAGACAATGAAAACGCCGAACTGGTTCCGGAAACCGCAACGGCGCGCTTCACGCGTGACCGTGTCGGCTCCGCCTCGATCGACATCACCTTCCCGCAGGGTCTGGCCTATATCACCGGCTCCTCCTCGATCAGCATGCGCCGGGTGGAGTTTGATTTTCGCTTTCGGGCTGTCGGAACACAGGACTGGACAGATGCCGGTGACCTGGTGTGCGAGGGGGAGGAAAGAACCCTGGTGCGGTTCACCAAGGAAATCGCGTTCCCGAAGGAAGGCGAATATGAGGTTGAAATCACCCGCACCTCGGCGAGTGAGGACCGCAATGATGTGCTGGAAACCAGCTATCTTTCCGCTGTCCGGTCATTCCGCACAGGCAGCTTGCCCAGCAATCCGGGTATTTCAGAAGTCGCCCTCCGCATTCGCGCCAGTGAGCAGCTTAACGGCCAGATCGACAGCCTGAGTGCTATCGCGCAGCAGCTTGCCCCGGTTTGGGATGGTTCCAGCTGGTCCGCTCCGCAGCCCGTGCGGCATCCGGCATGGATCTATGCGCGCGGCCTGATGGGGCCGCAATTGCGCAGGCCTGTTGCCGACAGCCGTATCAACCTGGCTGCACTCAAGGATTGGGCGGACAGCGAACCGCATTGGACCTGCGATTATGTGATTGATGCGCCGCAGCGGGTGGCGGACGTCCTGGACATAATTTGCGCCTCTGGCCGCGCCCGCCGGGCGCTGACGGACTTCCGGTATTCTGTGATCCGGGATCTCGCGGACAGCCCTGTGCGCCAGGTCTTCACGCCCCGCAATAGCTGGGGGTTTTCCGGGCAAATCGCGTTCCCGCGCGATATCCACGGCTTCCGTGTCAAAGTGCGCTCCGAGCGTCTGGATTGGGAATTTGATGAGGTCACGGTTTACGCCCCTGGCTATAACGCAACCAATGCAACCGAGTTTGAAACCTTGGAACTGCCCGCCGTCGTCATATCGAAAGATGAAACTGACCAGGGCAACGCCTGGAAGCTTGGGCGCTATTACCAGGCCGTGGCCGAGCATCGCCCGGAGACCTTCAAATTCTATGCCGACTGGGAACACATCAAAACCACCCGCGGCGATAAGGTGCAGATCGTTCATGACGTCCCGAAAGTTGGTGTCGGGGCCGGGCGGATCACGTGCATCACCGAGGTTGTTGGCGGGCTTGTTCAGTCGCTAGTGATCGATGAGGACTTTGGCCTGCCGTCTGAGGCCTACCGGCTGACCATCCGGACGCAGACTGACGAAATCATCCGTGTCGGCGCCAATCCAGATGGACGTTCCTGGGACAGCTTTTCGGAACCTTTGAACGAGGGCGATATCGCGGTGGGCGATCTGGTCGCGATCGAGCTGATGACGCAGGAAAGCCTGGAAATGCTGATCACCGGCATTGAACCGGATGGAGATGAATCGGCCCTGATCACGGCTGTTCCTGCCTCGCCGGTTGTCCTGCAGGCCGATGGCGGCGAGATCCCGACCTATGCGCCGGTCATCACAGAGCGCTTTGACCGCTACGGCCCGCCCCTGGCGACGGTGCTGCAGTCGGTGACCGGGTCTGCCGTCGCAAAAATCGGCCGGGCAGGGGAGCTGGAACCCCGCATCGGCATTGACCTGGTGCAGCGCGGATATTCGCGGGAGGTCAAAGCCCGTGTCCGCTGGCGGCGGTCGAATAGCCAGGACTGGGAAATCGGACGTTCCAGGATGGCCACCCGGACTGTGTTCACCGGCCTCCTGGACGACGGTGTCGACTATGTGGTGGAAGTGCAGACCCTGGACGGCGACGGGCGCAGCCGCGGCTATGTGCCGGCCGGGACAATTCAGGCCCGTGCGCGGGATTTTGACTATGTGGCACCGGCGGGTTTTGCGGCCTTCGAGGGTGTCGATAGCGTTGTTCTGTCGGGTGATGAATACAGCCTGGCAGACTTCAAAAAGTTCCGCTTCTACGGCGCCACGGATGCAGCGGATGATCTGCACCGGGTGGGGCATTCCAGAGATCCGCACTTCAGCTATCGGGGAGTGTACACCCGGTTCAAAGTGGCTGCAGTCGATAATGGGGGCGATGAAAGCCCGCTGACCGACTGGATTGCTGCACGTCCCAGGGGAGTGGCGCCGGATGATCTGACCGCAGAAACCTTTGATGCGATCCGCATGGAAGCATCCAATACAGCCGCGGCTCTGGATGACCAGCTGGTCCTGGACAAGATCGCGCCGTTGGAAAGCGCGGTGCAGCGTGATCTGGAAATCCGAGATGTGCAGAATTTCCATGCTGCCGAAGCGCTGGGGGTGATTGGCGACAAAGTTGCTGTGGGCGCTGACCAGGCTGTCTGAAATCGACGCCCGCATGGCGGACGCCGGGATCTATCAGGACCCGGACACCGGCACGGTGCGGATCTATGGCGTGGTTGCGGAAGCGGAACGGATCAGCGAGGCGGAAATCCGGCTGTCCGCCGCAGAATCCCGCATTTCCCTGACTGCCACAGAGGCCTACGTCAACCAGCAGGTTTCTATTGCGCTGACAGATCCAAGCCAGTTCCCGGTGTTTGAAGGGCTGCAGGTGCGGGTCAATCAGGTTGAGGCGGATCTGGACGCGGCGGAGGCGGCAATCGCCCTCAAGGCCACGCAAACCGAAGTGGACGGGATGGACGCCCGCCTGAGTTCGGCGGAAGTGGATATCGACGCCGCGCAAGAGGCCATCACCCTGAAGGTGGATCAAGCGGATTTTGACGCCGCCGAAAGCCGCCTGTCCACGGCAGAGGTGCAGATCAGCACCCTGGACGGCCCGGCAATCACCCAGTCCGTAAGCGACGTGCGCAACCTGCATGATCAGATGGCGCTGCAGGATGTTGCAACCCTGGAGCAATTGCTGCTGGCTTATGAACAGCGCGAAGCCCTGAAAACCCAGATTGCCTATGCAACTCAGGATATCCGGGCGCGGGTGGATGATGACCGCAGCGCAACAGCGGCCATCACGGCATCGCTGGGCGTGGCGATTGAAAACAGCGTGGCGCTGATTGAATCGGAAAAGCTGGTGCGCGCCAGCGGCGATACCGCACTGGCCAGCAGCATTGATGCCCTGGAAGTCCGCTTGGATGGCGACATCGCTGCCCAGGCCTCCGCTTCCAGCGCGCTGACAACCCGTGTCAGCACTGCAGAAGGTGCGATCACCAGCCACAGTCAAAGCCTGATCAGCCTTGAAGCCCGCCTGGACGTCGCGGAAGGGGGTATTTCCGGCCAGGCCACGGCGCAATCGCAACTGGATGCGCGGGTCACAAGTGCGGAAGGCGTGATCACCAGCCACGGCCAGAGCCTCATCAGCCTGGGCAGCCGTCTGGATGATGCCGAGGGCAATGCTGCCGGACAGGCCACCGCCCCTCAGCCAGTTGGACACCCGTGTGACTGGTGCCGAAGGGAATGTGTCCAGCCAGGCCACGGCGATCACGCAATTGCAATCCGATGTTGGCGACAACAGCACCAGCATTCAGCAGACCATGCAGACTGTGGATGGCGTGATGGGGAATACACCCTGCGCATCAACAACAACGGCCATGTGACGGGTATGGTGGTCCGGTCTGATCTGGATGACGAGGGAGAACCCGCATCGAGATTGCGTTTCAGGCAGACAAGTTTGCAATTGTCTCGCAGGATGGCGCGCAGAAGCGCAGTCCCTTTGTGGTCTATACTGAAGACACGGTCGTTGGCGGCATTTTGGTGCCTGCGGGCGTCTACATGCGCAAGGCGGCCATCCGCGAAGGCTCAATCGGAAATGCCCAAATTGCGGGAAGCCTGAGTTCCCCTGATTATGCGGAGGGACGCAAACGGGATCCCAACCGAAGGCGTGAAAATCGACTTCAAGAACAACGCGCTGAAAGTGGCCGGCGCAGTGTTTTCCCGGCCCATGGTCCTGGCGCAGGGATCATTCACGGCTCCGGGGCAAATCGGCAATGGCGCCCGCTGGGCCTTTGTGAATACCGGCATCCGGGTCGGCAAACTGGACGTGTGGCAGGCGCAACGGTTTGCCCTGGCCGCTGCCGCTTCGGTCACCACCACCGGCACTGCACCGGGCGGCATGGACCCCAACAACACATTCTGGACCCTCAACACATCGATCCAGCCCGGCGCGCGCTGGAATGGCTTCGGCGGCGCCAACCCCCGCACCGGCAGCGGCCTGGAGCAAGGACCCTTCCGCCCTGGTGGATCCGCATTGGGCCAGCGGCAGCGATCAGCGGGTGTTCCTGGCAATCGATCTGGAGGCCCAGGGCGGCGTCTATTTCAACAACCCGAAAATCGAATGGACAGTGTTCCAGGTAACATAAGGAGAGCAGCCCTATGGCATGGCCAAAGGCAGGAACAGTCAGCGTTGTGAACGGCAGCGCAATCGTCACCGGAACCGGCACCAGCTTCTTTGGCAGCGCGCAGGCAGGCTGGGGCTTTGTCGGCCCGGACGGGCGGGTCTATGAGGTGCTGGCGGTCAGCAGCGGCACGGTTTTGACAATCACCCCTGTGTACCAGGGCGCAACGGCGGCCGGGCAGATCTATGCGCTGTTCCCCACTATGTCGCTGGCGCATGATGTGGTGGCCAGCGTGCAGGCGCTGACCGGCACGTTTCAAGCCGTTGCGGACGGCCCCGGACAGGGCAAGTTCAGCACCGATGTGGTCAAGCTGGGCGATGAAGACACCGGCCTGGGCTGGCCATCCAGCAATGAGGTGGCGCTGAAAGCCGGGGCGATTGGCAGCTCCGCCTCAAGAATGGCACGGCCAGCGGCGCGGCGGTGCAGTCTGATCCGCTTGATCAAGTGACAGGCAGGCTCTTGCTGGCCGGAGCCTATGGTGTCAATAAATCAGTTGCTATCCCAAGCGGTAATGTGGACTTGGCGGTGGTTGGCGGCATCTATCACGGCTATGGCGGTGCGCACGCCAGCGCCAGCACAGGTGACAACCCCTTCCCCGCACTAAACGGGGCCTTCGTTTTTGCGGGTGGAAAACCTCGGAATTGGTGGAGCGGGTGAATACCTTACGCAAACCGTGACCGCTGTTAGCGGCCCTGACCTGGGCCACAAGCGAAACCCGCATCATCAATACTTCAGGGAACGGCTTTTCAGACTGGTTTGATGACTATTCGGCGGCGAAAGAACCTGACGTTTATGGAAGCAATCCCAGTGGTGAGTATGTACGGCTTCCCGGAGGCGCGCAAATCTGCTGGGGCAGCGAACTCATTACCCCTGTGGCCAACTCGCCAACGTCTGCAGCCGTTACATTTCCTGCCGTCTTCGTGAATTCAAGCTACTCGCCGCAGGTAACGCCTTGGACCGGAACGATTGGCAGCGCGGTAAAAGGTGCTTCCTTCACCAATCCCACAGCCTCTGGAATGGATTTGGTCGTGTTTCGAACGGACACAAACAACACTTACTTGCGCTGTCTTGCACCGGGCGCTGGAAATAAGGAGATCATCATGAAAGTAACCTGCATCTGTATGGCCGGTCTGCCTGGTCAGCCTGAAACCAGCGCCAGCGTGAGCGGCGATGTGATCACTGTGGACGGCGTGCCCTATGACCTTTCCGCCGTGCCTGACGGCGGCTTTGCCGAACCGGAAGGCGAAAACCATCCTTTCATAGGGCGCATCGAGCGGATCGACGGCGGGCTGCATGTGCGGTTGCGTTGGATCTATTCAGACGCAACCGCAGAGCCACACCAGCCCGCTGTCCAGCCTGCGTTCTTGGCCATCATCGGGCCGGTGCCTGATCCGATAGTCCGCAAATCCCTGACCAGCGAGGTTGCAGCATGACGTTTCTCCCTGAAAATCACCACGGCAGAAATGGTTGCGGCAGCGGCCCGCGCGGCGCTCCTGGCCAACCTGGGCGCAATCCGCTGGACCCGCGAAACTGGCGGGATCACTCTGCCGGATGGCACTTCGCTGCCAACCGATGAGCGGACGATCGGCAAGCTGACCGGCGCGGTAGAAAGCCTGGCCCGCGGCATGATTCCGAGCCGGTCGCGTGGAAGTTCCCGGCAGGCTGGGCGGATCTGTCAAAGGATCAAATTGAGGCTGCGGCGGCAGCGGCGTCCCAGCATGTGCAGGCCTGTTTCGCTGCTGAGCGGGAAGTGAGCGGACAGATTGCCGCGCTCGGCGATGCGGAGCTGGCCGGGTTCGATGTGCCGGCCGCATTTGATGCCGCTCTGGCAGCTGCAGCCTGAGGGGTGATCCATGGATGAAACTGGTTTTGTGGGTTGGCTGTCCTCCTGGACAGGCGGCGCGGCCACTACACTGATCGGCGCCTCTGTGGGGCGTCTGATGTGGCATTCCGGCGAGGTGCGCAAAGGCGCCCGGCGTTTCTTTGGCCCCGAACTGCTGTGGGAAATCCCCGTTGCAGTCGGAATGGCTATCATTGGAGAGAGCATCGCCAGCTATCTGGAGGTCGGCCAGCCGGTCTCCACCGGGATTGTTGCCTTTGCCGCCTATATCGGGCCGCGGGGTGCTGAAGTTCTGATAGCCAAGTGGATCACCAAGGCTAAGCCCTGATCCCTTCCTGAAAACTTGAACTGAAACCGCCCCGCCTTGTGCGGGGCTTTTGTTGTGGAGGCGCATGAATGCGTAAGAACTATCCAAAAATCTTGGCGTGGGTCGGATTAAGCGAGGGCGGGTATGTAAACACCCGCATGACCCTGGTGGTGCAACTGATCGGGGATTACTCAGGCAACGTTTGACGCTTGGAACCGTTTGAACGGGCTGCAATTGCGCCCGGTTCGCGGAATTTCCCGGGAATTGGCAGATGAAATCTTGGCCGTCCAGTATCTGGATGCAGTTCGGGCTGAAGATCTGCCATCCGGGCTGGATTACGCCGTCGCGGACTATTCAGTAAATTCGGGACCGGCAAAAGCGGTGCGCGATTTGCAACGGGAACTCGGGGTGAGTGCTGATGGCGTCATCGGCGTCCAAACGCTGGCCGCTGTATCCCAAGCGGACATTCCTGATTTGATCGTGCGCCTATGCCGTCGCCGAATGCGGTTTCTTCACAGTTTGAAGACATGGGGGACCTTCGGGGGCGGTTGGGGCCGTCGCGTTATGGGCAATCAGGATGGGGGTGCAGTCGCACGACATCGGTGTTGTGGATCGAGCGGTACGTCTGTCGCGTGAGGCCGTCGTGATCCCTGCCCCGAAGTCCGCAGCGCCTGGGAAGGCCCCGCCCAATCCAGTCCCGCAACCGTGGTTGCCGGCTGGCTGCAAGAATTTCTGTCCCGGTTCCGCAGCTGAGTGCGGGGGCTGGGTTTCATTTTTCCAATACCTAACGAAAGGAAAGCAAGTGCTTGAAGGTAAGAAGACGTACATCATTGCAGCCATGATCCTGCTGAGCGTATTTGTTGAGCGCGGACTGGGGATCGATGTTCCCGGGATCGAGATCTCCGACAACTGGGGGCTTGTTGTCATGAACGCCCTGGGCCTGGGCACCCCTGCGTAAGGGCATTTGCCACCGGCCTTCTGGCGCGCTTTGGCGGTTAAGCGCACTCAAGTGTAAAGAAGGCCCCGGTTTCGCGCCGGGGCCTTTTGTATCTTCCTGGTTATTTAAGGCACAAGAACAGATCCGCGTTTTCATAGGTCGCCGAATTCGCGCGCAGCGAAACATGTTCTGCACGTTTCTTGTGGCCCTTCTGGCAAATGCGTTCTGCCTCTGCAGTTGAGGCCAATAGGCTCTTCTGCCGGTTGGCAAATTGTGAAGTGACGATAGTTACACTGTCGCCGTTGTAGTTGAAACGATCGGGTTGCTGGGACGTCGCAAGCGGACAGAAGCAATACTATCCCCGATGGCGGAGAATTTCTTCATGATAACACCAGTTATTGAGTTGCACATGACTATGGCAACAGGCCTCGTCGCAACTCAAGAGTGTTTTTTTTTCAAATCCGTTCGTCCATCGTTCTCGAGGCAGGCTGATTTGTTTCCCCTGGCGCGAACTGTCTTCACATTTTGCCTGACAGTGTTTATTAATCCCTCCGCCGGTTCGGGCGGGGGGATCGGGTGTTAGCGCACCCTCTCCCATGCAGCGGAAACTTCACAATGCTGCACCGACATAAGATCTAGAAAATGTCGCCCGACTCTCGCGAGAGCGGGCGTTTTCTATTCTGGAAACCACTATGACGACATGCAAAAAGTGCGGCCTGCCGCACAGTTGCGCCGTGGCTCGGCGGCAAGAAGGCACTGAGTGCCAAGATTATCGAGCGAATTGAGGCGGTTGAACATTCTACGTACGCTGAACCCTTCGTCGGAATAGGGGCGGGGTTTTTCTGCGCCGGAGCTGGAAGCCGCAGCTGGAAGTGGCCAATGACTCAATGGGGAGGTCACCAACCTGTTCGTATCCTTCAGCAGCACCACCCGTATCTGATGGATATGATCGCTGGCGGGTTTCCTCACGCCGGGAATTTGAGTTGCTGCGGGCGCAGAACCCCGATTCTCTGACAGACCTGCAGCGCGCCGCCCGATTCCTTTACCTTCAGCGGCAGGCCTTCGGGGGTAAGCTTGGCGGTGTGTTCGGCGTTGCTGCTGATCGTCCGCCGCGCTTCAGCCGTCGCGCTTGGAGCCAATCCTTGAGGCCGCACATGAGCGGTTGGAAAACGTGGTGTTTGAGAACCTGGACTGGGCGGAGCTGATCCGGCGTATGATGGAACGGGCACGCTGTTCTACTTGGACCCGCCGTATTGGGGCGGGGAGAATGATTACGGTAAGGGCCTGTTTGACCGCAGCCAGTTTGAAAAGATGGCCGGCGTTCTGGCCGGGATCCGCGGGAAATTCCTGCTGTCGATCAATGACAGGCCAGAGATACGCGAACTGTTCGCGGCCTTCAGGTTTGAGGAAGTCAGCCTGAAATACACGGTTTTCAAGCGGGGCGGCGACAAATGCGGCGGAATTGTTTCATCGCCAATTTCGAGGTCTCGCACCGGCTTTTGTAGCTTGCGTCTGCGGCCAATGTTCGCAAATGTTCCAATCTAGTGAACGGAGGACACATGGAAGACTGGCCGCAGACTATTCCGCAGGATCTGAAACAGATGCTGGAAGCCTTGGAGGAATACCGCAACCCACCTGGCAATCAGGATCGCTGGGGCGCCATCCGGGAATGGCTGGCCGGTCTCGGCATCGATGCGCCAGAGGGTCTGGCCGTGGAGGAAGAATTGCCGGGGGTGGATCTCGGCCACAGCACACCGGCTCGATAATCGTTGCGCCATATCTAGGCGCATTCTCTTGTGTGTATGATGTCATGAACGGCTTTTAAACCGTTGCCGGTGTCTCTGCCTCTCAGTGTCTGACCTTTGGCTCATCTCGTCCGTGCTAGTATCTCCTTCGATTCATCTACAATGCTCGAAAACACAGCGATTATCGCGGTCTAGTTTCGCGATACGCTCGTAGTTGTATCTTCAAGTGCTCCAGGGCCTCGACGTTCTCAGTTCGACGGCCTTTCTGGAAGCTCAGCTTTTCGCGCTGGAATGCCTCAATTTGTGCGGAATAGTTATCGATGATCGACTTAACGCCATCCAGGTTCACTTTTTTGGAAGCCATTTGCATAACCTTTCTATGCGGTTGGTTTTTTCAGCACGCTTATCGTGCGTTTCCATGAAAATATGGAGTTCCGCCATCAGCTGATAGGGAAATCTAAAAAACATCGGTCAATTTTCCGCCGCATAACTATATTTTGCAGCCAATGGCTGCTGAATTCCTGTTGCGGTGGATGGGTCGGCCTCGGTCATAGCACTCCTATCTTGCACCAAATTTACCATAATCAGCCTTACCGGATTCATTGCAGCAGCAGGTTCCAGCCGTCTTGGCGCTGGTTGACCATCTTCAGAAGGCTGCGGAGATACGCACCTGGCACCTTGATCTTTTCAATGCGCTGCAAGAGGTAGCCCATTAGCATGAAGGCCAGTGTAGGCCCCCTGCCCTTTGCGGCTATCCAGGCAGATCCCAGGTGCAGTTCTGTTGCTATCTGATCCATGCGCCTGTGGCAGTCCTCTTTGGTCCGTTCTGTGCTCATCTCGGCGCAAAGCGCGGGAAGTTTTCCTCTAGATCGTCGTCTTTTACAGATGGAATAGATTGGGTCTCTTTGTGCCCCTCAAATTGCGTGTCGCTGTCCCTCAAATTGACGGTCAGCTCTTTGTGCAGCGCGGTGAGGGTTTCTTCATCTGCCCGGCGGCGCAGGATTATTCCGAGCGCGTTGCAGCAGGCCGTCAGCGCCGCAGAGGCGGGTCCAGAAGCAGCTTGCAGTGGTTGCGCAGGGTTGCAGCCTTTAGAAGGCGTTTCTGCGTGATCCTGGGCCAGCTGAGCCAGTTCCGCGTATCGATCGAACAAAGGGGCCAGTGACAGGCCGGAGGCGACAACCACCCTGCCCTGCCCGTCCCGCCGTGCCCGCGTTTGCCGTTCATCGTGGTAGCGCGCGCAATCAGCCCGGCCGCGACCAGGATAGCAACGTGACGCTCGATCGTGGGCACGCTGACATGTGCCCGGGCGGCCAAGCGTCTGGTTCGACGCGAAGCAGATGTGACGGTCCGGAGCGCCGCCCAGGCTGTCGCTTGGAATTCAGCGATTCATCGCCCGCAATAGTTGAGCGAGGTCGCTTTCAGCACAATGGGTTCCCCTGGCTTCTTCAGCTGCGCGCAGCAGCTGCCACTGCTAAAATGTCCCATATTGAATTCAGGCCGCAGAAATCCGCTCGCCCAGGGGCGTTTATTTTCTTGCTGATTGTCGGGGTGGCCGATATCTTCAGATTGCTAAGATCTGAATTATCCACCTTGCACGGGTGGTATCGGTCCCCCCTCATCAGCCCGCTGGTGAGGGTTTTTCTTTGCCCTATTCCTCCTTGCCTGTTGCCTCATATTCCTGGTGTGCCTTACGCAGCACTTCGTCCAGGTGCTCATCGAGCCAGTCAGCGAACGCGCCTTTTCTTTACGTGACGCTGATCCCCTGCCCTGTCCTGATCTTCACGCCCTTCACTGGAGAGCGTTCGTTTGAAACCCGGGGCTGGGCCCCGCGCTTCGCGATTTCTTTCAGCAGCGCATCAAGGCGCTGGTCGGATGTGAGTTCCACCATTTGATTGAGCTGCACCAAGGCATGCTCTGTGGTGATTTGGTTCTGTTCAAAAGCCTCGGCCAGCTTGAGCCACTTGGGCCGTCGGAACCGGGGGCAGATCGATCATGATGCCTACGCCGCGCGGGACGGCTTTGGTGATGCGCGTCAGGTTCATGACTGCGGTGCGTGTGACGCCGATTGCTTCTCCGGCCTTCGCGGCGGTGTTGCCTTCCTTGATGATCTGTTCCGCGAACAGTGCTTTTTCATAAAAGCTGAGACCTCGCCGGTTTGCGTTTTCCAGCCCTTTTGCCATCAGCGCAGTGGCGTCATCCATTTCTTGGACATTCGCTTTAACGCGGGTTCCCAGTTCTCGGCAGGCACGCAGACGCCGCCGCCCATAGATAACTTCGAACTGACCAGGTGATTGCTTGGAGGGGCGAACCAGTATCGGAACCTGCTGGCCGTTCTCCCGGATAGTCTCCTTCAGCTGCTCAAATGTAGTGTCGTCATCGGGGGGTGTCACAGCTGTGACACCCTCTTCCAGGCGATCGGCTGGCCCCCAATCTTGGATCAATTCCGGATCGAGTTCGCGGATTGCGGACAGGGATCTTTCAAGCACATCCAGGACCGGGAAGTGAACTTTTCTCTCTTCCTCCTGCCCTTCAGAGGGCGCCTCGTAATGGTTGAGAATTTTCCTAGCCATCAGATACGCCCCCAAGATGCGTCGATCATCTGCCGGATCTCGGCGCCTACGGCATCCATGCTGGAGCGAGCGCGGTCATAGGTGTCGCGGTTTACGTCGCCGCGGCTCAGTTCGTAGATGCTTTGTTTCAAGATGGTGGCATCTGCCACAGCGGTAGATTTATAGCTGGTCGCACTCATCACGCGGTCTGTAAAGATGGCGCGAAGAAAGCCGACCAGCTGCTGCGACGGGCTGTCATTGGGTTCGTCACGTGTCACCAGGAACCGCATATGATCGTATTCCAGATTGATACCGCGTTCCGCTAGGTTGCCCATGTAGGTGCTGGCCAGCTCCAGAAACAAAGCTGTGGATGCTAGATCCATCATCGAGGGCGTCATGGGAACCAGTAGCGAGGTTGATGCGGCCATGCCTGTCAGGGTTAGGATGTCGAGTTCCGGCGGGCTGTCGATCAGCACCACATCGAAGTCGTCTTGCACCTGGCCGATGGCGGTGTGCAGCCGCGTTGCAAACAGCGGGTCGGTTCGCGACTCCATCTTGAATTCGGACAGCATCAGATCCGCAGGAGCGATAGAGAGGCCGGGCAGGAAGGTGTCCTTAATGACTTCGCGCATCGGCGTCTTGCTGTCGGACATGTTGGTGATGGCGTTGTAAATCGTCAGTCCACCAAACTCAGCATGCGGGTCGATGCCGCACATCCCGGTCAGCGATCCCTGAGGGTCCATATCAATCAGAAGAACCCGGAACCCATGCAGGGCCAAGTAGTGAGCCGCGTGAACTGTTGCAGTTGTCTTAGAGCAGCCGCCCTTGAAGTTCATAAACTGCCAGACTTGCAGTGCCTCCCCTTCCCTTCTCCAGGGCAGATGCTTTGCCGGAGTGCGGGACTTTTCGGCCAGTAGCTGTCGGAATTGCCATAGCTCGGCGGCGGTGTACCGGCGCTGCTGTTTACTGGAATTAGTGGGTTCCGGCAGGGTCCCATCCGCATGGCATTTCCGCAGGTACGGCATCGAAACGCCCAGCAACTCGGCAGCTTCGGCGATCGGGATTAGACGCATGACCTTTTTCTGGTCGGGCGCGAATGCTTGCTTCAGGTGGGTCTTTACGGCAGTCTTCAGCTTGTTGGCCATCAGGCCGGTGAGCTTAGCCGGATCGTCTGCTCGAATGGGTGTCATCATTTCCATGCGGTAGCGCCTTTTGCCTCAATGTTCGCGTTTTCGCGATACTTGAAATCCACAAGCAACGATTCTGAAGCCTAAGTCAAGTCTCTTTGGGGTTGTGTTTGGGGGGGGGTGTCACAGCTGTGACACCCCTACCCTGCCCCGCCGGTCAGTAGCCATCGATCTCAAAGCGGCATTGCTCCAGCGGTTTGTCTTCATCCTCAATCCAAAAGAAGGGATCGCATCGGTTGTTGAAGCCGTCCCAGATAAGATTCGGTGAAACGTTGAAGGCGGCTGCGGCCATGCCGACTGTGACAGGGTTGGCTGTGTTCTGGGCGTGAAACCAGATCACGATGGCGTCGAGCAACTGTTTCAGTGTGCAGCCCATTGGCTGCCCGTCTTCCTCTTCCTGATCGATGGGGAAGAGGTCGTCACTGCGATTGTCGTTTGTGACCTGTTCGTCCTCGACGGTGACCACATGTGCGCCGCCCTGTCTTTCACCTTCAAGGCAGGCATCCAGAAAGTTGGTGAGAGACGCCGGTAATAGCAGTGCGTCAAGATGCATTCGCAAGGTGTCTATGGCTGCAACGTATGTAGCGCGACGGTCGTTCGTGATTGGGCCTTCCGCAGCCAGGCATTAAAGCCATCAGATGCGGCCTGCTCGATCTCGGCCAGTCGCTGCAATTGCTCTGCCCGGGCGGTATTGCTGCGGTCGTATTTATCCATCGCGGCAGCTACCAAGGCTCCTGCCTTTGTCAGTAGGTGGCGCGGCAGGGCGTCCTTCTGCCAGTCGCTGTGCCAAGGCCAGAGGTTCCGGATCGCGTAGTCGATTTGCGGCTTCATCCAGGGTTCGGCTGTTTTGCAGGCCATGAGCGCATAGCAGGCAGCTGCGCGCTCCAGCTCGAATTCGGTGTATGCGTCGTCGCGCTCGGCAGTGAAGCCTTCGCCCTCGATGTGGCGGCGCCGTTCAGCGCCAATGTCCAGGGCGCCAAGTGATTGAGCCATAATCATTATTCCTGTATTTTCGAACTGGTGGGATGGGGTGTCACAGCTGTGACACCCATCCAGAAATCGGGTCTTTGTTGGATTAGTGGTTGAACAGCAGCGTTTCTGCTGCGCTGTGCGCTTTGTCGTTCTCGAAGAACGCGCCATCTTTGCCAAAGTCGCCGTAGCCCTCCGCCTTCAGCTCCTCATATGCTTTCACTTCGTCATAAGCGCTGGCTGGGGCGGTGAAGTGGCCGGGGTATCCGCAGGCACCGCACAGAAGGTGTTTGGCTTCGCGGGACAGTTGTATGGTTTGGGCAGCTTCATATCGGCCTCCGGATTTATGTACGGTTGGCGTGGGCAGTTTCGATGATGAGGTACGCGCCTCCTGCTTGTTTGTGCTGGCATCGGCCTCCAATTCCTCGACCAGCTTCAGAAGCTCATGGTCCTCGCCGGTTTCGGACAAGCTTTTCGCTTCGGCGACCAGTTCCGGAACAGAATTCGTGCCAGCAGCGATCATCGTTTTCAGTCATGTCGAACATGGGTTCCTCGGGCGGGATAAATTGGATGACGTTCGGCGAGCGGTGTCAGGGGCGAAAAATTTGTCCAACAAACCGTCCATCAAGTCATTGCTGCACGGCTGGATGTGTAGAAAAAGCGGCGCTCACAGTTGGATAAATTCAAA
>NZ_CP083548.1 GCF_025144145.1 Leisingera sp. M658 | reverse complement strand
CCATGATTTCCGGCCTTGGCGCAGTCATTGCAGCGAAACTGGGTTTTACCCCCAAACCGGGCGGCTCTTCACGCCGCTACCCGGTCAAGCTGATCTCCGTCCTCGTACTGGCGGCCATTGCACTGGCTGCAGGAAACTATTGGCAATACTCCTCGCATGCACAGGCCGAGCTGACAAGGCTGCAGGCCACTTTGACGCGGCCGGCGCAGTTTGACGGCACCGCCATCAAGGATGCCTCGCTGAAGGAGACCAGTTTTTCCAAGCAGGAAGACCACCCGCTGGCAATGAGCACCACAGACGCCGCCGCGGCGCTGGAGGACGGCTCAACCCTGTTCTACGACATCCGCGAGACCGGCGAAAACGCCATGGGCACCCTGCCCGGCGCCACTCACATCCGTTTCCCGGACTTCCTGCAGTCGCGCCCGGTGCAGCCCGGCCAAAAGGTTGTGCTGTTCTGCCACAACGGCAACCGCTCGTCGGAAACCTGCGCCAAGCTGGCGGCAATGGGCATCGACTGCAGCTTCATCGCCGGCGGTATCGAGAAATGGATCGTCGAGGGCCGCGACTTCTCCGACAAGGACGTCAAGACCCTCTCGGATCTGCGCGCCATTCCGGAATACCCGGGCAGGGACGTACTGCTCAGCACCGCTGATTTTGAGGGGCTGCTGACCACCGAGGATCTGCAGATCGTCGACACCCGCTATCCCGGTGATTTCGCGGGAGGCCACCTGCCTGGCGCCGTCAACATCCCGATCCGCAAGATGACGACTGCGGATCTGATGGACCGCATCGCCGAGCTGGACCCCAACAAGCCCACAATTGCTGCCTGTTATGACCGCCGCAGCTGTTTCATGAGCCAGGTCCTGGGACTGGAGCTGTCGCAGCAGGGCATCGATTTCCTGGGCCGCTACACCCTGCCGTGGGAATACTTCGTCGCACCGAAGCCGAAACCGCATGTGCAGGAGTGGCTGGCCGAGCAGCAGACCGGTCTGTGGGACAAGGCAATCTCGGCGCTGGCAACCGCCCTGCTGTGGGTGCATGAGCGCAGCCATATCCTGCTGGGCCTTCTGGCGCTGTCGATCGTGACCCGCATCCTGGTACTGCCCGTCGCGCTGAAATCCGAACGCGACCAGATCATCACCAATGATACGGCTGATGAAATGAAGGCGCTGAAGGCAAAGCTGGCGCATGACCCGGTGCGCAAGTCGCGCGCGGTGCAGGCTTTCTATGCCGACAAGGGCCTGACCCCGATGAAGAACCTCACCGCGCTCTTGTTCCTGCCGGTGATGATGCTGGGGGTCTCTTCCGCACAAGAAGCAAGCGCCTCGTTGCAAACCCCGTTCCTATGGATGGCTGACCTTGGCATGCCCGATCCGCTGTTCATCATGCCGGCGCTGTTCTGCGCCCTGGCCGCTGTCTACCTCTTGTGGGCCGTCGCCAAGACCAAGCGCCAGAAACTGCTGTGGATGGTACTGGGCATGCCTGCGCTGTTTGCCATGGTGTTCAGCCTGTCTGGTGCCGCCAATGCCTACCTCTGCTTCAGCTTGACACTGCTGCTGGTCCAGCGCGGCTATGTCACCGGCATGCACCGCGATTTGACTGAAGCCCTGTCCCTGCGCGCCCATAAACGCAAGCTTGCCAAACTGCCGCGCGGTGTGATCCCGATGGGTTATACCGAAGAACTGGCAGAGGCCGGCAACAAGGCCCTGCGCCTGTCGATCCTCAAGAATGCAGGCTTGCCGGTCCCCGGCGGCGTAATCGTGCGTTCAGACGCAATCCACGACTACCGCGCCATGTCTGATGCCCGGAAAGATGCATTTGCCGCGCAGGTTTTCCTGCTGGCCGGCGGCAAACCCGTCGCTGTGCGCTCCTCTGCCAGCAACGAGGACGGCGCCGATCAAAGCTTTGCAGGCGTTTTTGAATCGGTGCTCGACGTCACCGCAGACACCATGCGCGCAGCACTTGACGAAGTGGTGGAAAGCTTCTCCTCCGCGCGTGCCGCCAGCTATTCCGGCGCGGGCGACAGCACCGGACAGGGCAATATCGTGGTGCAGGAGATGGTGCAGGCCGAATATGCCGGCGTCCTTTTCACCCAGGATCCGATGGCGCCCGGCATGGCGATGATCGAATGGGTCGAGGGCTGCGGCGAGGATCTGGTTTCCGGCCGTGTCACCCCCACCAGCTTGCGCTTTGGCCGCTACACTGACCTGCCGGCAACGAAAGATCAGGACCAGACGCTCGGCATGGAGCCCTTGCTGGCCCTTGGCAAACAGATCGAGGCGACATTCGGCGCCCCGCAGGACGTGGAATGGGCGTTTGCCAACGGCCAGTTCCAGATCGTGCAAAGCCGCGACATCACCACCCTGTCGCTTGGCACCGAGCAGGAACAGACCAGCCTCGCGGAATGGCGCGATGTGCTGGACCGTTACGCCGATGCAGACCCGGATCAGACCATCCTTGAACAGGATGAAATGTCCGAAGTCCTGCCCCGCCCCACCCCGCTGTCCTTCTCATTGATGAGCGATCTGTGGGCACCCGGCGGCAGTGTTGATCTGGCCTGCCGCGAGCTGGGCGTGCCCTACGGCCTGCCTGAGGGGCGCGACGGCCATCTGGTCAACCTGTTCGGCAAAACCTATGTCGATGTGGCGCTGAAGCAGGGCATGACCCTGAAGCTGACGGCCTCCAAGGCCAAGCAGCTGCGCAAGCAGGCGCATCCGATGATCACCCGCTTCCGCGGCGAAGTGATGCCGGAATTGAAGAACAAACTGGCGATCTGGCAGGCCGTGGATTACGCCGCCCTGCCGCAGGACAAGCTGCTGGAAACCATTGCCACACTCAAGGAGCTGTTCATCCGCGAGGTCTATCTGGAGGCCGAGAAGATCAACATTCTGGCAGGTTTCACCATGGGTGAGGCTGGCACGGCAGCCGCAGGCGATCCCGCCCTGCGCGCCCATCTGATGCACGCCGAGCTGCCCAATGCGCCCTCCAGCCTGATTGCCTCCTGCACCGGCAAAGACGCCCAGGCCCGCGCCATGCAGCTGATGGGCCACCGCTCGATCTTTGATTACGAGCTGTCCTCGCCCCGCTACGCCGAAGCCCCTGCGCTGCTGAACTCGCTGCTCAGCAGCACGGTAGAGCCGATTGGCGCAGTCCCGACGCCCGCCAACCTGCCGGATGAGCTGGACGATACCATCGGCATCGCCATTGCCTATCAGGACCTCAAGGAACAGGCCAAGCACGAAGCCCTGCGCGTCGTCGCTGAACTGCGCCGCGCCCTGCTGGCGCTGGGTCAGATCAGCGGGCTGGAGGATCTGGTGTTCAGCCTGACCTTTGACGAGGTGCTGGACAGCAACTGGTCCAACCCGGACGCCCTGCGCGACCTGGCCCAGGCCCGTGCCGAGAAAGAAACGCTGCGCAAGAAATCCGCGCCCACAGCGGTCACTCTTACCCTGCGCGACTGCGAAATGCTGTCACTGGGCGCCCAGGCCCAGGCTGGCGACGGCACTATGGGCGGCACCTGCGTGGCCGGCAGCGGCAGCGCCACCGCCCGGGTATTCTGGATGGAAGACGACAGCGACATCAGCCCCGAGGCCTTTGCCGATTTCCAGGACGGCGACATTCTGGTCTGCCGGATGGTCAACCCGGCCTGGCTGCCATGGGTCCAGCGTTCCGGCGCGGTGCTATCCGAGGTCGGCGGCTGGCTCAGCCACATGGCCATTGTCGCCCGCGAAAAAGACGTCCTGATGCTGGTTGCCTGCAAGGGTCTCGACAGCCTCAGCCACGGCGAACGGGTGACCGTAAGCGAAGACGGCTCCATCCAGCCGCTGGAGGAAAAAGGCCTCAAGGTGGTCTCCGCCTGATCCGGCCAGAAAAAACAAGAAAAGGCCCGCAACCAGTTGTTGCGGGCCTTTTCTGTTGGGTAGCAATCTGCCCGCCATTCCGCTGCCACGCCCTCCCCCTTGCATTATTGGCAAAGATTGCCATATCCTGATCCAGCGAAAGGAGACCGCATATGGCCACCATGAATGTATCCCTGCCGAACCAGATGAAAGACTGGGTCGAGGACCAGGCCCGCACCGGCACCTATGCCAATTCCAGCGACTATGTCCGCGACCTGATCCGCCGCGACCAGGCCCGCACCGCCGCCATAGGTGAACTGCAATCCGCCATTGATGCAGGCCTCGCCAGCGGCCCGGCGGAAGCGCTGTCAGCACAGGACTTTAGGGCCGCAATGCGCCGCAATGGCTGAGCCGCGCTGGCTGATCCGCCCCGCCGCCCGCGCCGACCTGTCTGCCATCTGGCGCTACGGCTTGGACACCTGGAGCGAGGCGCAGGCTGATGCCTATGCCGATGGCCTGTTTGCCTTGTTCGACCTGCTGGCGGACTTCCCGGAAATGGCCCGCGAACGCACTGAATTCACGCCGCCGGTCCGCATCCATCCCAGCGGCGCGCATCTGGTGATCTACCGGCTGGAACACTCCCGCCCCGAAATCATCCGCATCCTGCACGCCCGCCAGGACCTGATGGCCTTCCTGTCAGAATAACCCGGGCAGGAACACCCGTTCCACTCTTGCTATTCCTCGCACATCTGCTCTGATACCTTGTATGGACCCGCATCTCGACCCCCGGAAAACCGCCCGGCTGATCCAGCACCTGAAGGACCAGATGGAGCAACTGCCGCCCAAGCTGAAGGCGGCGGCGAAATACGTGATCGACAACCCCGGCGACTTCGGCCTTGATACGGTCCGCACCTCGGCCGAGAGGACCGGCATCAGCGCCAACGGCTTTGTCCGCCTCGCCCAGCATCTGGGTTATGACAGCTTCGAGGCCCTCCGCGCCCCCTTTCGCGCCGCCCTCACCACTACGCACGAGGCTGACCTTGGCCAGGACTGGCTCGACCGGATGCAGGACCAAGGCCCGGCCGGCGCGCTGCAGGCATCGGCGGCGCGCAACCAGCTCAACATCACCTCCCGCTCACTGCGGCTGATGACGGCAGAGCGCACCCAGGCCATCATCGACACCCTCACCTCCGCCCGCCGCAGCTATGTCACCGCAACCCGCTCTTCCTACGCATTGGCCTATTACTTCCACTACGTCGGCCGCATGGCGCTGCCGGGGCTGGAACTGGTCCCGCGCCACATGGGCGCTGCGCTGGACGATCTGCTGGATATCACCCCCGAGGACTGCCTGATCGCCCTTACCTTCGCCCCCTACTCCGCCGGCACCATCCAGGCGCTGCGGCTGGCGGGCGAACGCGGGGCAAAGGTGATCCTGATTTCCGACAGCGAAGTCATCGCCCCCGGCATCCGCACCGATCATGTGCTGGCGGTGGCCGCCAGCTCGCTGCACCCTTTCGGCGCCGTCGGCGGCGCAATGGCGGTTCTGGAATGCCTGCTCACCCATCTGATCGCAGCCGGCGGCGAAGACGCCCGGCACCGGATAGAGGCCTATGACGCCCTGCGTCAGGACAGCGGCGCCTATTGGAGCGGCCCGAAACTGCCGCGTGTCAGCCGCTAGGGAACTTACGTGAAGCGGCCTGTCAGGCCTTGCCCGCCCCGCAATCCTCGGTATCGGCCGCCCGCGCCACCGGCTGACCGGCGCGTTGTTCGCCACCTCGGGCCTTGGCCTGGCACTGGCCCGCACAGACCGCTGAGTTGGCCCCTGCCCTCAGACATCTCCGTCAATGAACGGGTTCTGGGCCTCCCATTCATCCCGGGTGGCCCGCTTGTGATCGCCCTCCAGCCGCACTGACGCCATTGCCCGGTCGGCATAGATCTCCGACCGGAGCGGCCAGCTGAGAGCGGCATCAAACAGTCCCGGCATCAGGTCATAAGGCGCGCCGTCCTTATCCACATCCCGCATCCAAAGATGCGACCCGCAGGTGCTGCAGAACGCCCGCTCGGCAAAGGCAGAAGATTGATACCGGACCGCAGGCCCCTCCACCACCACCGCTTCCGCATCAGCCTCAAAACATAAGAAAAGCCCGCCGGTCCAGCGCTGGCACATGCGGCAATGGCAGGCTCCGGGGCGCGGGTCATGCGCCCCATCGACACGGATTTTCACGGCGCCGCACAGGCAACGGCCTTCCAGAATATCGCTCATATCCAAACTCCCCAAAGCCCGGAGTAAAGCCGCAGGCGCCGGGCAAACGGCGGCCCGTCCGGGCGGGCCGCTGCTTTTGCTAGGTCATGCCCTGCAAGCGGTCAGGGGTATGCTGCAGGGATAACGCGGCAAACGCAACGGCAGCGGCGTCCCCCCACGGGCCTCCGCCGCCCTTGGCACTTGATCAAAGCCGCAGATCCGCATCTTCCGGCGCCAGCACATATTTCAGGTCATAGACCAGCGCGCCGGCGGTCCCCAAGGCGCGGATCGCTTCCGCGCCCATTTCGCGGAACTCGGAATGTGCCACCGCCAGCACCACCCCGGCATAGGCCCCCTGCCCGATCTCCGGAACCAGCGAGATGCCGTATTCCGCCTGTGCCTCCTCGGGGTCTGCATGGGGATCATATACATCGACCTTCGCCCCGTATTCCTCCAGGCTGCGCACCACATCGATCACCCGCGTATTGCGCAGATCCGGGCAGTTCTCCTTGAAGGTCAGCCCCATCACCAGAACCCGCGCGCCCGAAACCGGCAGGCCGCGTTTCAGCATCGCCTTCACCATCTCGCCGGCAGCATAGGCACCCATGCCGTCATTCAGCCGCCGACCCGCCAGCAGGATCTCGGGATGATATCCCAGCTTTTCGGCCTTGTGGGTCAGGTAATAAGGGTCCACCCCGATGCAGTGCCCGCCCACCAGACCGGGGCGGAACGGCAGGAAATTCCATTTGGTTCCAGCCGCTTCCAGCACCGCCTCGGTATCAATCCCCATCTTGTTAAAGATCTTGGCCAGCTCATTCACCAGCGCAATGTTGATATCCCGCTGGCTGTTCTCAATCACCTTGGCGGCCTCAGCCACCCGGATGCCCGCGGCCTTATGGGTGCCGGCCGTCACCACCTCGCGGTACAGCGCATCGACGCGTTCGGCCACCTCCGGCGTCGACCCGGATGTCACTTTGACGATATCCGCCAGCCGCCGCGCCTTGTCGCCGGGGTTGATCCGCTCGGGACTGTAGCCGGCAAAGAAATCCTTGTTGAACACCAGCCCCGAGCGCGCTTCCAGAATGGGCACGCAATCTTCCTCGGTGGCGCCGGGATAGACGGTGGATTCATAAATCACCAGATCGCCCGGTTTCAGCACCCCGCCAACAATCGCCGAAGCCGACAAGAGCGGGCTCAGATCCGGGCGGTGGCTGGCATCCACCGGCGTCGGCACGGTGACGATATAGATGGAGCAACCGGCAATCTCCGCCGGGTCGGCAGTGAAACTAAGGTGCTCCGCAATTGCCAGTTCCTGGCAGCCCAGCTCGCGGGTGCGGTCTTCGCCCCGGCGCAGCTCGGCAATGCGGCCCGGATCGATGTCAAAGCCAATGACTTTCCGCTGCTGCCCAAAGGCCGCCGCCAGCGGCAGCCCCACATAGCCAAGTCCAATGACACAGATCTTATCCTGCACGCCGCTCATCCGGGCTGCTCCTTGTTCTTGCGGGGCGTCTTAAGCCAAGCCCCCTGCCCACCCACATAATGCCGCGCCCCCAAGTGGTTCAACCACTGCCGCGAAGATTAGGCCTCACGCCTCGACAACAATCGCCGAGACCCCGCCATCCACATCGCGGCAGGCCGCCAGCAAGCGCGGCATCAGATGCGCCATCACATAGTTTGCGTGGAACCGGCTCGGCGCCTTTAGCGTCAGCCGGCCGCCGGCGCGGCTGGCGCGTTCCAGCCCTTGCACCCACGACGCATAATTCGCCGGGTCCTCCGCATGCAGCACTGCCTTGGCCAGGCTCCATTCGCTGCCGTCCGAGATATCCGGCGCAGGCGGCGCCGAACCTGGGCGCAGCGGCACCACATTCGGCGCCGGCTCATCATTGTTTTGCATCCGGTGTTCAAAATCCGGACCCACAGCCCCCCAGCGGTCCTGCGTATCCGCCAGCAGCCGCTCCAGGCCGATCCCGTATTCGGTGACCCGCCCGCGCGCGCCCTGACGCTTCACCACCAGCCAGCCCCAGCCCCGCAGCTTGGCCATCTCGCGCTTTACCGTGCGTTCATCGACATCCCACAGCCGGGCTATCTCGCGCTGGCCCACTGCCAGTTCATCGCGCTGCCAGTTGTAGCGTGCGGTCATCAATGTCATGAAGCGCAGCACCAGTTTCTGCGCCCCCTTGCCCTGGCCAAGCGCATAGGTCCCCATCGCCGTGAGGATGTCATACTTCAATGCTGAGGCGTTGCGCCCCGCAGGCCGTTTGGCAAGCATTGCTGCCCCCGTTTCTCCCTCCCCTGCCCTTTTGGGCCGGGATATGCTGCCTCAAGTGTTCTCAGCGTCTTTTGCCAAGACTTGCGCTGGCCGGTTTAGCTCCGAACTCAACGCTATTCGTTTGTTGTACCTGATTTGCGTCCGGAATTCCGATTCTGTCAAGCGCCGGCGGGAATTGAATTCAGGCCCAATCCCTTTTTCGATAGAAAAATTGGTATCAATGGTATGGGGGGACATCTTGTGTGTCCCCTATTACGGCAGAAATGTCCCCCAATCTGCTGTGTCCGGCCCCGGGGTGTCCCCCTAAATCTGGCGTGTGAACCCCAGAAAAATCCAATGAAACGAATCGTTTGGCTGCCAGTCTCCGAATCGGTTCCGCCTATATTCCATTGGGCCTTTTGCAGATGTGTCCCCGCGGGGACAGGACGCTGTTGCCAACCATATTTGCTTTTGCGTTTTTTGCAAATTCGGCGTAAATGAATATTGAGGC
This sequence comes from Leisingera sp. M658, assembly GCF_025144145.1. NCBI lineage: Bacteria > Pseudomonadati > Pseudomonadota > Alphaproteobacteria > Rhodobacterales > Roseobacteraceae > Leisingera > Leisingera sp. M658. The sequence continues at coordinate 167,577 of NZ_CP083548.1, read as the reverse complement.
TGAATTAGCGTCCGCTAGAAATGGACGCGCATAATAGAAAACGTGTGAGGCTAAGGAGCAGCGATGTTTACGCACGAAGACCTGTCCAAAATGCAGGCCCAATCTCTCAAGATGCAAAGCTGGATCCGCCAGCAGACCTTCTCCCCCGAAATGGAAAAGACCCTGCGCCGGTTCTCCTCCTGGGAAGTGGCTGAGCTGATCTTCCGCGTCAACCAGTCGACCCTGCGGGGACGGCTGTCGGCAGATCCTTCCCTGCCCCAGGGCCATGTCGAGGAAGACGGCCGCCAGCGCTGGTATTCGCTGGAGGAGATCAACGAGCTGCGCCGCCGCATCAAGATCAACCGCAAATCCCTGCTGCCCAAGCGCCCCGCGGGGAAACGGGCGTTGCGGGTGGCGATCTCGAACTTCAAAGGGGGTGCGGGCAAATCCACCGTTGCGTTGCATTTCGCCCATGCCGCGGCGCTGGACGGCTACCGGGTGCTGTGCGTGGATTTCGATCCGCAGGCCACCCTGTCGCACTCCATGGGCCTTAGCGATGTCACCGAGGATTACACCGTCTGGGGCATCATGGCCCGCGACCTGGTGCGCGAGACCGAGCGGATGAACGCGGTCCCGCAGGGCGCCGAGTCCGGCACCGCCCTGCCCCGGCGCCAGCTGCCCGACGCGATCACCGGCATGGGGCTGCAGGACCTGCGGGTCAGCGACTTTGTCAAACCCACCAGCTGGCCGACCATCGACATCATCCCCTCCTGCGCCAATGCGGCCTTTGTCGAATTCGCCTCCGCCCAGTACCGGCACCTCAATCCGGAGTGGTCGTTCTTTGCGGCCGTATCCCGTTACCTCGACCAGCTGCCGGCCGAAGACTACGACCTGATGATCTTCGATTGCCCGCCCGCGATCGGCTACCAGTCGATGAACGCAGTCTTTGCCGCCGACATGCTCTATATCCCCTCCGGCCCCGGCTATTGGGAATATGACTCCACCACTTCCTTTGTCGGCCAGCTGTCCGAGGCGCTGGAGGATTTGTCGGCGTTTAACGGCGTTGTCCCCGCGGGGACATTTGCCCTGCCCAAGGTTTTCCAGGACGTCCGCTTCCTGCTCACCCGTTACGAATCCGGTAACGATTTGCACCGTGCGATGCGTTCGGCATTTATGAAGGTGTTTGAGGGCAGAATGACCGAGCACCCGATTGAGATGACCCGCGCAGTCGAACAATCGGGCCGGTTCTTAAGTTCCATCTATGAAATCGACTACCGGGATATGACACGCGAAACCTGGCGGCGCGCACGTGCGTCGTTTGACCAGGCTTATGACGAATTCAGATCTTACGCGTTGGAAGCCTGGGAAAACCTGGAGGATGAGGCATGAGCAAACGCAGAGTCTTCGACATCGACTTCCCGTCTGAACCAGAGGTGTTCCCCGCGGGGACAGCCGCAAAAAAGCCGGATGACAAACAAACAGAGTCGCGTCGCGGACCGATGGCCACCGCGATCTCGGAGAACGCCGATGCCTTGCGTGCCCGCGCCGAGGCCGAGCAAAACATCCGCGCCGAAAACGACCGGTTGGCACATGAATTTGTGCGGCTGAAGAAGCTGGGCCTGGTGGTCGACCGGATCCCGCTTGGCATGATCCGCATGGATAAGCTGATCCGTGACCGCAAGGATGAACGCGATCCGGATCTGGAGGAACTGAAAGAGTCGATCAAGGCCGTTGGCCTGTCGAACCCGATCCGGGTCGAAGAGCGCGGCGACGGCAAGTTTGAGCTGATCCAGGGCTACCGCCGGATGCGCGCCTATTTTTCGCTGCTGCAGGAAACTGGCGACGAAAGCTATGCCGCGATCCCCGCGGGTTTGGTGGCCAAGGGCGACAGCTTGCAGGCCCTCTACCGCCGGATGGTGGATGAAAACCTGGTGCGCCGCGACATCTCTTTTGCCGAGATGGCACAGCTGGCGCTGCGCTACGCCGAGGACACCCAGACCGGGGCCGAGACGACCGAGGATGCGGTCAATGATCTTTATGCCTCGGCCGGGCGGCAAAAGCGGATCTATATCCGCCATTTCGCCCAGGTGCTGAAGGCGGTGGGCGAGGGACTGAAATTTCCGGAGGCAATCCCGCGGGCGCTGGGGCTGGATCTGAAAAAACGGCTGGAGGCGGATGCGATGAACGCGCAGGTGCTGCGGGACACGCTGGCGCGGGTGCAGCCGCAAACCGAAGAGGGTGAGCTGGATGTGCTGCGCAGCTTTGCCGAGGGCAAGCGCAAGAACGCGCCCCGCGCCGCCGCAGCACCGCGCGCCGGTGTTGCCAAGACAACATTGCGCTGCACTGTCCCCGCGGGGACAGTCCGTTGCCAGGCGCGCGACGGCAAGATCGAGATGGCGATGGAGCGCGACTTTTCCGAGATCGACCGGCATAAGCTGGAGGACGCAATCGCCGCCTTCTTTGAGGCCTTGGAACAAGAAGACTGACCCGTTGTCCCCGCGGGGACAGCTTTGAAAAATGGCAAAGGCCCGGCAGATATGCCGGGCCTTTTTTGCGTCTGCTGCTGGCGTCCGGCGTTGTTTTCTGCGCCTGTCCCCGCGGGGACAGGCCAGACGCCCCTGTAACATTCAATGTGCTATTCAGTATCTAATCAGCATATTCGGGCCTGTTTTTCACTTTTGTCCCCGCGGGGACAAAGCTGCATTCTGCGGGGGTGTTGCGGAACTGCCCAGCTGCCGCAGGCGATGAACTGCACGGGGCGGACATTTCGCCGGCCACTGCCGCCGGCAATCTGACCTGTCCCCGCGGGGACACTTGCGGAAAACCTGGCACGGTCTGGATCGGCAGGCGTTTGTCCGCTGGGATTCGCCGCGGCTTTTCGGGAAAATCCGGGCCTGTCCCCGCGGGGACAGAATTTGAAAACCGCGTCATCTTATGTCCGGGCGGTGGCTTGCCCGTACGGCTTGCCTGTGCGGCTTGGGTTTGAAAACACCAGTGTCCCCGTGGGGACAGCGGCAAAAACGGGTGATCATGCAGGTGGAATTTTTGCCTGTCCCCGCGGGGACAAACCGGCTGGCCTGGCTAATAAAAGGTGGTCCGGGCCGGCCTGCGAGGCACAGCGCGCATCGTGACAGATCCAACAAACTGATCTGTCCCCGCGGGGACAGATGAAGGCTTAAGACAAGGGGAGCGGGATTTGCCCGAAAAAAGAGGCCCGGCGGGGGGCCGGGCCTTGGTGTTTTCCACTGCTGTCCCCGCGGGGACAGGTGGATATTTTCGCGGATCAGCGGCGCGTCAGTTCAAAACCTTGAACTCAATCCGCCGGTTCTTGGCCCGGTTCTGCGCCGTGTTGTTCGACACCAGCGGCGTGGTCTCGCCATAGCCGACGGCCACCAGGCGCTCGGCCGGAATCTCCATCCGCTGCAGGTACTGGGCGACTGCCGCGGCCCGCTTCTCGCTCAGCTTCATGTTCCAGGCGGCTTTGCCCTGGCTGTCGGTGTGGCCGCCGACTTCGACCACCATGCCGGGGCAGCGGCGGATGATGTCCGAGAGGCTGTCCAGAAAGTCACGGGAGTTGGCATCAAGCCGGGCGGTGGATGGGGCAAAGTTCACGCTGCGGCCTTGCGACAGGATTTCAAACCGGCCGGAGCAGGCCTCCCGGCTGAAATCGCCGCTGGCTTCCAGTGCGGTGGCGGCCCCCGCAGTGACTGTCCCCGCGGGGACAGGCGTGCTGCCGGGCGAGGTGCGGTCAAACATCAGGTCCATGCTGACCAGGCCAACGGGTGTGATGGTGACGCCTGCTGCTTCCTCAAGTTTTTCCCGGCCGGGGTTGAGGTTGAATGCCTCCAGCTTGAGAATGACAGGCTGCACGGTGGCAACAGAAACGCGGTCGTTGCCCAGCGATGTTACCGCTACCGGAACGGTCAGGTCCGCTTTGACCCCGTGCAGCGACAGGGTGACTGGAAGGTCAATCCGCTTGCGCTGCACGGCAGCAAGATCTGAGATCATGGCCGGGTCGATCCGGGCGGTGACCACGGCTTCGGGGTAGGTGAAGGTTTCAAAGAACAGAAACCGCATCCGCACGTTGCGAAGGTCAATGGAGGTATCTACGGAATCGAGCGCAATCTGGATTCTGGCGTCGCCCTGGTCGGAGATACTGCCGGAAAATGCAGCAAAACGGCTGGATTCCGCAATGCTGCCCTTTTTGATCGATATAAAGCGGATGGCGGAGGATTCGGGGTTGAGCTGCCAGCCGTGCTCAAACGGGCCGGCGGCCAGGGCCGGACGGATGAGGAGGAATAAAACTGTTAAAATTGAAAGGGTTATACGGAACATGCGCGATCCATTTGGGTTGCCAGCGTGAAATCCCCGCCAGCGGGCAGGGGCGAAAGAGATGTGCCCAGACTAAAAGCACACTTGCTGCCGGGCGCAAGGGCACGATAGTTTCGTAACCAAATACCCTTAACAATTGGGAAGCTGCCCCGCAGGACAGGAACCGGGGGCGAGAATTGGAGCAGGTGCGTGCGTGGTTTGATGATCTGGGTCCGGCTGATGGTGCTGGCTGTTGCGGCGGCCTGCTGGGGTGCCACAGTTCTGGCAGAAGAGCGGCTGGCGCTGGTGATCGGCAATTCGGCCTATGGTTCGGTCTCGCCGCTGGACAATCCGGTGCGCGATGCCCGGCTGATTGCACAGACGCTGGAGGGGCTGGGATTTGATGTCACCCTGGCGGCGGATACCCGGCAAATTGAAATGAAGCGCGCCATCGGCCAGTTCGGGCGCAAGCTGCGCGGGGCAGGGGAAGACGCGACGGGCCTGTTTTACTATGCCGGCCACGGGGTGCAGAGCTTTGGCAGCAATTACCTGCTGCCGGTCGATGTCGCCCTGGCGGATGCGGCGGATCTGGACCTGATGGCGGTGGAGGCGCAGTCGGTCTTGCGGCAGATGGCCTCGGCGCGCAACCGCACCAATATCGTGATCCTGGATGCCTGCCGCAACAACCCGTTTGAGGCGGTGGCGGATCTGAACGCAAGCGGACTGGCGGAGATGAAGGCGCCGACCGGTACCTTCCTGGCCTATGCCACGGCGCCGGGCGATGTGGCGCTGGACGGTACCGGGGAGAACAGCCCGTTCACCGAGGCGCTGGCGCGCGAGATCGTGGTGCCGGGGGCACCGGTGGAGCAGGTGTTCAAACAGGTGCGCCGGGCTGTGCTGGAGCAGAGCGGCGGCGGTCAGACGCCCTGGGACACGTCCTCGCTGGTCAGCGATTTTGTTTTTGCCGAAGCCGCGCCGGAAGCGGTAATGAGCGCGGCAGAAGTGCAGGAAGCGCAGATCTGGCGCTCGGTCAAGGCGTCGCGCGATGCGATGCAGATCATGCTGTATTTGCGGGGCTACGGTGACGGGAAGCATGCGGATGAGGCACGGGGGCTGCTGTCCGAACTGATGGCGGAAGAACTGCAGGGCAGTGCGGCGGTTGCCGCAGCTCCGGCGGCGGCTTCGGCTCCGGCTGTTGCGGATGCTGAAACGGCGATGTTCGAGGCCGCACAGGGTGATGGCAGCAAGGCCGCGTATGAGGCCTATCTGATGGCCTATCCCGAAGGCCAGTTTGCCGAGATGGCGGCGGTGGAACTGGCGGCGATGCGCGCCGGGGCAAGCCAGGATCCGGAGGCCGGCGGCGCGGCAGTTGCTGCGGCACCAAAGGCCGAACCTGCACCGGTGCCGCTGCCCGAAGCGGGGCCGGTCACCTATGCCAGCCCGCTGCATTCGGAAATGCCGCAGATTGCCGGGCTGACCCTGGCCGAGGCAGTGACCCGTTCCCCCGCATTTCCGCCCATTGAGGGCCTGCCGGAGAGTTATTGGAAAGGTCAGGCCTGCAGTTCCTGCCACCAATGGACGCGCGAACGTCTTTGCACGCAAGGGAATACTTATCTTAGCCTCAACATGCAGCGTTCGCTGGGCAAGCAGCATCCCTTTGGCGGGGCATTGAAACAGGCGCTGAAGAGCTGGGCGGCGGGCGGCTGCCAGTAACGGACCGGGGGACCGCTGGAGCAGGGCAGGGGAGGGCTCCCGCCTGCTCCGGTGCATTTGAAAATGCACCTTTGCCGTTGGGCGTGGCGCTGTGCTGCGCACAGCGGGTTTTCCGCTGAGAGGTGTCTAAGGGCAGGTTTGCCCTTAAGGCACCATCCCAATGATGTTTCCCTTTTTCCGCCTCAAGGGTGAACCGCGCCTGCGGCGCGGCTGCTCGCGCAGCCCTTGACCCGGAAAAAGGGCAAGGGACGGCACGCGGCTAAGGGGCGTGGGTGGTGATCAAGAAATAGACCCATTCGCCCTTGAAATCCGTATGTTCAGCGCGGGCTGCTGCGACCTGGCTGCGCAGAAATTCCAGGTAGGGTTCCGCCGGTTCGCTGAGCGGGCGAAGGCCTTCGTACAGCGGGTGGGAGGCGGCAATGGCCACTGCGATTTCCTGGCCGTAGGGCGGGGCGACGGTGATTTGCAGGCCGGGATCTCCTGCCTCTTTGGCACCGACCCGCAGGGCGCTTTTGGGGGCGGTTTCTGCCAGCGGCACCAGCTCGTTCGGGGAAAGGTGCAGCACCGCGCCGCCGGCGTCGAAATAATCCACATAGACATAGGCCGGGTAGTCTGGCGCGGTGAGGTCAAAGAACAGCCGCTCGCCACCGGAATAGTCGAGCACCCGGGCGTGGGCATCGGCGCCGACCAGCAGCGGATTGGTGATCTGGTCGGTGCTTTGCGGTAGGCCGACGTTCGAGATCCCGGCCAGCGCACCGCATTGCGGGCGGGGCAGCAGGCGCATCTGATCGGACACGGTGATATCGGCGCCCATCCGGGCCTGAAGCGCGGCCAGAACGGGCGAGCGCAGGCCGTCTTCGGGCAGGTGGCCGCGGACCTGGAGCGTGGCAGTTTCGGGCACAAAGGCGACCTGAAGGCGGGAGCAGGGCACGGCGGAGAGGATGCCGGCGACCCCGTCGCGCAGCGGGTTGCCTTCAGCCACGGCATCGCCGGGCTGCATGAAGGATTGAAATGCCGCGAGAGAGGCCGGGTCGATGTCGCCGGTGCCGCCCTGAAAGGCCAATGCCGCCTTAATGCGGGGAGCATCGGGAATGGCGGCGGGGGTTTGCAGCGGATTGGGTGCGGCGTCAGCCAGTGCTGCGCTTTCGGGCTGTGCTTGGGGGCTGGGCTGGCTGGCAGGAGCGGACTGCGGCAAGGCGGCCAGATCCGGCTGTTTAGCTGCGGCGGCGGTCAGCGCAGGGGCTGTAAGTGACAGTGGTGTTGCAGGGTCCTGTGCAGCAGCCAGCAGCACGGGTGCGGGCGTACCGGGTGCTGCGGCTTGTGATTCTGCCTGAGCAGGAAGAGTCTTTTCGGCTGCGGGTTCAACGGTTTTTGCTTGCTGGCGGGCCGGGCGGGCGACAGCCAGGCTTGCCGCCTGAGCCGGGGCGGCGGCAAGTTTTTGCCCGGTGTTTGGTGCGGGATTTGCTGCAGGCGAGGGGGCAGCAGCTGGTGGCAGGCTGGCAGCTGCTGGAGCTGCAGAGGCAAGACGGTTCGCAGGCAGGGCCTGAGGTCTGGCGCTTGTTTGCGGGACCGCGCCTGCGTCTAGGCCTTGGCTTTGTGCTTCACTTTCAAACGCTTGCTCGCTGTTGGCTGTTTGCGGCACGGCTTCGGAACGCGGGATGCGGTGGGCCTGCAGGTTAAGGCTGCTTTCCGGGCTGGGCTGTTGCGGCAGGGGTTGCGGCACCAGCGAGATCAGCAGCGCGCCGGCGCCTGCCGCGTGGACCAGCGCAGAGGCAGCAAGACCCAGCGCCCATATGGCCGGAGCGCGGCTCATCTGTCCGTTTCCGGGGTGACCACCAGCACCACATCCTTGAACCCCAGCGCCTCGCCCTCGGCGACCAGCGGCAGCACCCGGCGCAGCTCGGCCGTGCGGTGGGCGTTGATGCGCAGGCGCAGGTCCGGGTCGTCTGCCAAGAGGGCGGAGAGGGCAGGGGAGAGGACGCCGCGGGCGATCGCATCGCCGTCCAGCGCCAGATCTCCGGTGGCGGAGACGGCCAGGGTAATGCCGCCCGCCGGCATGTCGCGGCCGGTGGCGGCGGTGGCGGGGCGCACATCAAACGGGGCGGTGGCATCCATCCGGCCGATCAGCATGAAGAACACCAAGAGGAAAAACACCACGTCGATCAGGGCGATGATGGTTTCCGAATGGGGGCTGCGGGCTGGCCGGTTGAGTTTCATGGCGCCGCTTCCAGCCGCAGCACGCGCAGGCGGGTGACGCCGGCCAGGGCGGCGCTGTCCATCACGGTGATCAGCGCCTGGGTCCGGGCGGCGCCGGAGGGGAGGATCACCACTTGGGTCAGGGGTTCCTCAGCGACAGCGGCGGAGAGGGTGGCGCGGAGGGTTTCGGCGTCCAGCGCGGTGCCACGCAGCACTGGCACGCCATCGGCGCCAAGGCGGATCATCAGGGTGCCGGCCGGGGACTGAGTACTGGCGGCAGAGCCTTCGGAGGGTTTCACCGCCGGGATCATGTCGAGGTTCAGATAGGTGGAGGTCACCATGAAGAACACCAGGAGGATCAGCATGACGTCGATCATCGGCACCAGCGAAATCAGGGCGCGGGGGCGGGCGGGCCGGTTGATCGTCATGGCAGCTTCCCCCGTGTCAGCGCGACCCATCAATCAAGAGCAGGCGGCCGGCGGCGCTTTCGATGGCTTGCGCGGCGGTGTCGATGCGGGCGGCAAACAGTCCTGCGGCGACAGCGGCGGGGATTGCGACCAAGAGGCCCGCGGCGGTGGTCAGCAGCGCCTGCCAGATGCCGCCGGCCAGCACCGAGGCATTGGCCGCACCCTGTGCCAGTTCCAGCTCCTGAAAGGACTGGATCATGCCCAGGACGGTGCCCAGAAGCCCGAGGAGCGGCGAGACCATGGCGATGAGTTCCAGCAGGCGGATGAGGGAGTTCATGCGGCTCACTTCCTCATTGCCGCGGCGCTGCAGTTCATCCTGCAGCAGGGGCCCGCGCAGGCCTTCTTGCAGGGCCTGCATGGCGTAGGCCATGACCCGGTCGGCGGGGGATTTGCCGGCGGCGATACTGTCCTGGGCTTGCTTGCGGTCGCCGCCCTTCCACAGGGTCAGCGCCTGTTCACGGGCTTCAGTGCCGGAGCGGGCCGGCCAGAGCTGGATCAGTTTGACGGCGATCACAGTGATCGACAGAAGCGACATCAGCGCCAGCAGCGCAATCACCGGTCCGCCGGTGCCGAAGATTTCCCAGGTGCCGCTCATGGCTTATTTCACCAGCGGCGCGGCAGCGCGGGAACCCAGTTCGAGGATCGGGAAACAGTCCATCTGGTCCTCGTTCTGGGGCTGGCAGGAGGTGATGTCATGCAACAGAATCTCGGAGATGTTGCCGCAGTTGATTTCCGGAATCTCGAACAGTTTCAGAGTGGTGCGCTGGACGGGCAGGGGCGCGGCGTCGATCGACAGCAGCCGGTCGATCACGCCCTGGCCGTCAAGGATGGCGAGCGACATCTCGAAGCCTTCAAAGCTTTTGCCGGTCTGATTGCGGAACAGGAAGAAAGCGCGGCAGCCGCCGCCGTCGATCTCCTCGGTCTTGTTCAACTCGACCCGCAAGGGGCCGGTTTCGGCGGCCCCGGCTAGCGGCAGGGCAGCGAGGGCGAGGGCAGATAGCAGGCGTTTCAAAGGCATTACTGTCTCCGGGTTCCGGTTATCGTTGACCAGCCCGCGGCGCGCGGATTGGGGTGTTGGATCAAACCAGCGCGGTCAGCGCCTTTTCGATCTTGTCCATGGCGTCGCGGGCGGAATCGAGGTCGCGGCGTTTCAGGTGGCGCGCTGCCACATGCAGGGCGCGGCCAAGACGGTCGCGGACCTCGCCTGGCGCGCGGGCGACATTGGCCTGCAAGGATTGCGCGCGTTTGACCTGGGCGCCAAGGGAGCGCTGATCCATTTCGCGCTGGCCGCGTTTCATCGACTTGGCCTCATCCTCGCGGTCCTGGCCGATGCGGGCAACGGCGCGTTCGATCACCACAACCATCGTCTCGGCCTCCTGCAGGCGGCCGTCGTTGATCAGGCTGACGGACTTGGCGAGGGCGCGTTTGAGTTTCAGTTCCAGCGGGCCGGGTGCCAGGCCGATACGCGGCTGGATGCGTTTCAACCGTCGTTTCAGCGGTGCGATGGCGCTGGCGTCAATGCCGGAGGCGGAAATGTCGGAGGTATCCTCCTCGGTTACCTGGCCCTCAGCCTTTTCCGGCTTGAGGCTGTCGAGCAGGTTGCCACCGTCATCGTAAAACAGCACGTTGACCTGGGGCTTGTTGCGCTTGAGGAATTTCTTCAGCTCGGTGACCATCCGCTGCGGCGCAGTTTCGCAGATCATCTCCATTTCACCGGAGCGCACCACATAGGTGCCCCAGGCCATCGGCGGGCCGCCGCCCGCCTTTTTCACCGGGTTGAGCAGGGTTTCCGGTTTTTTGCCCGGCTGGATCATCAGCAGCGGGTCTTTGCCCTGGTCCAGACAGAAGGCGAAACTCATCCGCTTCTTGGCCCCCTCGCGAACCATCGCTTTGACTTCCTTGCCGGAAATACGCTCAATACTCATTATTCGTCCGCCGCAAAAAGTTGTGAAACCATTTGACTTTAGGATGCCGATAAGGCTCACTTGGGGTCAAGTTTTAGTTTGAGATTAGGGCAGCCTTAACCACCGGACCTGAAAAGGGTGGGGGTTTGCTTGACGTTACGTCAATAAAGCCGCAAAACCGGAAAAAAAGCGGGGGGCAAGCAAGACAATGGATCCAGCAGCATTACTGCAATCCAAAGGGGACGACGCGCCCAGCGGCGAGAACCTCGAATACGATCCAGCCTTCACGGAGATGGAGCTGGCCGCCCAGCCGGGGGAAGAATCGGTGGTGGGCAACGAGACGATCGAGGCGACGGATCCGGATTACCGCGAAGTTCAAAAGAAGGCGCTGGAAGTTCTGGAGCGCAGTCATGATCTGCGCGCTGCGGTGTTTCTTGGCGATGCGCTGCTGCAGTCCGAAGGGCTGGCCGGCTTTGCCGATGCGACCGCCTATATCCGCGGCTGCCTGGAGGAGTTCTGGGAGAGCTGCCATCCGGAGCTGGATGAGGACGACGGCGACCCGACCATGCGGATCAATGCGATTCAGGATTTATGCGGCCAGCCGGACGGGATGGCGGGGCCATCGCCGCTCTACCGTTCCTTGCGCCGCGCACCGTTGAGCGAAAGCCGCGGCTTTGGCCGGTTCTGCCTGCGCGACATTGAGATTGCCGAAGGGGTGGTGACCGCCCCCGAAAACATGGAGCATATTCCGGACACGGCCACTATCGGCGCCGCCTTTCAGGACAGCGATGAAGAAATCGTGTCTGCAAGGCTTGCGGCAATCGTGGCGGCGGAAGAGAATGTCCGGGCAATCTCAGCGGTGTTCGATGAACAGACACCGGGGCAGGGCCCGGATCTGAGTGCGCTGATCAAATTGCTGCAGCAGATCGCCAAGCGCATTCGTGAGTATGGCAACATGAGTGCTGAGGAAGGCGCCGGCGATGACGGCGCCGCAGAGGATGCGGCGGCTGACGAGGGCGGCGCGGCCGCGCCGGCTGCTGGCGGCAGCGCTGCGGCGGCAGCGCCGGGGGTGATCAATTCGCCGATGGATGTGTCCAATGCGCTGGACCGTATCATTGCCTATTACCGGCGGCGGGAGCCGTCGAGCCCGCTGCCGATCCTGCTGGAGCGGGCGAAGAAACTGGTGGGGGCCGACTTCCTCACCATTATGAATGACATGGCCCCGCAGGGGGTGGAGAATGTCCACCTTATCGGCGGGATCGACGAAAATGACGACGACTGACGGACGCGGGATCTGCAGCGGCGGAACGGGCCGCGGCAACCGTGAAAGCAAGACGAGTAAGGAGACCTAGATGGCCGGAAGTTCACAGAAATTCATCGCCCGCAACCGGGCACCAAGGGTCCAGATCGAATATGACGTCGAGCTGTATGGAGCCGAGAAGAAGGTGCAGCTGCCGTTTGTGATGGGCGTGATGAGCGACCTGGCGGGCAAATCCGAAGTGGAGCAGCCTGCAGTTGCGGACCGCAAGTTCCTGGAAATCGACGTGGACAACTTCGATGACCGGATGAAGTCGATGGCGCCGCGCGCCGCCTTCACGGTGCCCAACACGCTGACCGGCGAAGGCAACCTGGCGGTCGATATCACGTTTGAGAGCATGGACGATTTCAAGCCTGCCGCGATTGCCGCCAAGGTGGAGCCGCTGCGCGAGCTGCTGGAAGCGCGCACCCAGCTTTCGAACCTGATGACCTATATGGACGGCAAGACCGGCGCCGAGGATCTGATCTCGAAGATCATTCAGGATCCGAGCCTGCTGAAGACTTTGGCAGCGCAGCCGAAACCCGGCGGCGACGCCGAGAGCGAAGAATAAGAGAGGAGGACAGAGATGGCTGAAGAAGAACTCCAGGCGGAAGCCGCTGGTGGGGAAGCCGCCTTTGGCTCTGCCGAATTTGCAAGCCTGCTGCAAAAGGAATTCCGCCCCAAGTCGGACCAGGCCAAGACGGCCGTTGAAAGCGCGGTCAAAACCCTGGCCGAGCAGGCGCTGGCAAATACTGCGCTGGTGTCCGATGACGCGTTGCGCTCGATCGAGAGCATTGTGTCGGCGATTGACGCGAAGCTGACCGAGCAGGTCAATCTGATCCTGCACAACGCGGAGTTCCAGCAGCTGGAAAGCGCCTGGCGCGGTCTGCACTATCTGGTCAACAACACCGAGACCGATGAGCAGCTCAAGATCCGGGTGCTGCCGATTACCAAGAAAGAGATGTCCAAGACCTTGAAGAAATTCAAGGGCACGGCATGGGACCAGTCGCCGCTGTTCAAGAAGATCTACACCGAGGAATTCAGCCAGCTGGGCGGCGAGCCTTACGGCTCCCTGGTGGCAGATTACCATTTCGACCACTCACCGCCGGACATCGAGCTGCTGGGTGAAATGTCCAAGATTGCCGCGGCCGCCCATGCGCCGCTGATCACCGGCGCCAAGCCGACCCTGTTCCAGATGGACAGCTGGTCGGAACTGTCGAACCCGCGCGATCTGACCAAGATTTTCCAGACCCCGGAATATGCCGCCTGGCGCTCCTTGCGCGACAGCGAGGATGCGAAATACGTCGGTCTGGCAATGCCGCGGTTCCTGGGCCGTCTGCCCTATGGCTCGAAAACCGATCCGGTGGACGAGTTTGCCTTTGAGGAAGACACCGCAGGCGCCACCAGCGAGAAATACGGCTGGGTCAACGCGGCCTATGGCATGGCGGTGAACATCACCCGCTCGTTCAAGATGTACGGCTGGTGCTCGCGGATCCGCGGCGTGGAAAGCGGCGGCACGCTGGAAAACCTGCCCTCGCATACCTTCCCGACCACCGATGGCGGCGTCGATCAGAAATGCCCGACCGAGATTGCCATCGATGACCGGCGCGAAGCGGAACTGGCGAAGAACGGCATGATGCCGCTTATTCACCGCAAAAACACCGATGTTGCGACCTTTATGGGCGCGCAATCACTGCACAAACCGGCGGAATATGACGACCCGGATGCCTCGGCCAACGCCAATCTGGGCGCGCGGCTGCCGTATCTGTTCGCCACATGCCGGTTTGCGCACTATCTTAAATGCATGGTGCGGGACAAAGTCGGCTCGTTCAAAAGCCGTCAGGACATGGAATCCTGGCTGCAGGACTGGATCAACAACTATGTTGATTTCAACGCGGATATCTCTTCGGAGAACGAGAAGGCGCGCAAACCTCTGGCCGCAGCCGAAGTGGTTGTGGAAGAGGTCGAGGGCAACCCGGGGTATTACACCTCAAAATTCTTCCTACGCCCGCATTACCAGCTTGAGGGGCTTTCTGTCTCGCTGCGGCTGGTATCCAAACTGCCCTCGGAAAAGGGAGGCTGATTTTCCACTCCCCAGCCTCAAACGATCATAGCGCAGTAGAGATCTTAGTTATTGAAAGGATAGAAAAATGGCTGCTAACATGTTTGTGCAAATCTCGGATGTCGATGGTGACGCGACAGAAGAACAGCACAAGAAATGGATCGTCATCCAGTCCGCAAGCTGGAATGTCGAGCGTGCCGTTGAAATGACCGATCTGGGGTCGACCCAGCGGATGCATGCAAATTCAAACTTCGGCAAAATCGAACTGACCTCGCAGATGGGCAAAGCGTCCAATGGTCTGGCGCTGTCGGTGGCCAATGGCACCGTGCGTCCGGAAATCATCATGCATTGGTGCCGGTCGGGCGACAGCGCCAGCGCAGGCCTGCTGGTCTATTCGGTCTGGAAGCTGAAAGACGTGGTGATCGACAGCTACTCGATCTCGGGCAGCGAAGACGGCATCCCGGAAGAGACCTGGTCGTTGGCTTATGCCTCGATCGAGCATGAGTACAAATCGACCAACCAGAAAACCGGTAAGCTGACCACTGAAGGCACCTTCAAGTGGAACGTTCAGACCGGCAAGGTCGAGTAAAACCAATGGCTGGCCCCGGGCGTTTTTCATGCCCGGGGTCTGTTTTTCTGACGTATTTGCAGCATCCACCCCAGTTGCGGAGTAGACCCCATGACACCCGAAGAGCATCTGAAAGCTGGTGATCCCAGGGCGGCGCTGGAGGCGCTGCAGCAAAAGATCCGGGGTGATGCGAGCAACGCCAAGCTGCGGGTTTTCCTGTTTCAGCTGTTGTGCGTGCTGGGCGACTGGAACCGGGCGATTGCCCAGCTGAAGGCGGCGGCGGGGCTGGATGAAGGCGCCACGGTGATGGCGCAGGCCTACCGCGAGGCGATCATCTGCGAGGTCTACCGCGAGAAGGTTTTTGCCGGTGAAAAATCGCCGCTGATCCTGGGCGAGCCCGAGGAATGGCTGGCGCATCTGATCGAGGCGCAGAAACTGCTGGCAACCGGCAATCCCAAAGAAGCGGCGGAGCTGCGTGCCAAGGCCTTTGATGCGGCCCCGGCCAGCCCCGGCGAAGTCAACGGCAAGAAATTTGACTGGATCGCCGATGCCGACATGCGGCTGGGCCCGGTGCTGGAGGCCGTTGTCAACGGTAAATACTACTGGCTGCCGTTTGCGCAGATCGTCTCATTCGAGGCCGAGGAGCCGAGCGATTTGCGCGATGCGGTCTGGACGGCCGGCACGCTGACCCTGGCGGGCGGCGGTTCGGTGGCGGCGATGATTCCGACGCGCTACCCCGGTTCGGAAAAAGCCGATGGTCTGTCGATGCTGGCGCGCGCCACCGTGTGGCAGGATGCCGGCGCGGAAACCTACACCGGTCTTGGCCAGCGTCTGCTGACGATCGGCGACGAAGATATTGCCATCATGGATGTGCGCACACTCCGGATGGATGGGCATGACATAGAGAATGGCTGACAAAACTCTGGCCGAGCGCCTGCAGCCCTCGCTGCTGGACCGGCTGACCGATAATGCACCTGGCGATCTGAAGGAAACCCGCGAGAGCCGGGTTATCGATCTTGGGCGGCTGCGCGAAATCATCCAGCGCGATTTGTCCTGGCTGCTGAATACCCAGAATGTCGAAAGCCATTTTGACGCGCAGAAATACCCATCAGTGTCGGCTTCGGTGCTGAACTACGGGCTGATCGAAGTGGCAGGCGAAGCCTCGACCAGTGAAAAGGCCGAGGCGATCCGCCAGTCGATCAAGCAGGCGATTGCAACCTATGAACCGCGGATCATCGAAGGCTCGGTGGATGTGCGGCTGCAGGATGGCACTGATGCGACCGAGATGACCGTGGGGCTGGAAATCCGCGCCGACATGTGGGCGCAGCCGATGCCGTTGGAGCTGTATCTGCGCAGCAAGGTCGATCTGACCACCGGCGAAGTGGAAATGGAAAGGGCCATGTAAGATGGATACACGGCTGCTGACCCATTACGAAAATGAGCTGAACTACCTGCGCGATATGGGCGGGGAGTTTGCCGCCGCTTATCCCAAGATCGCCGCGCGCCTGGGGATGGAAGGGGTCGAAGTTCTTGATCCCTATGTGGAACGGCTGCTGGAGGGGGCGGCGTTTCTGACTGCCCGTGTTCAGCTGGAGCTGGAGCTGCAATATCCGAATTTTACCTCGAACCTTTTGGAAATCATCTATCCGCATTACCTGGCGCCGACGCCGTCGATGATGATTGCGTCGTTTGAGCCGGATGTGGCGAATTCGGCGGTCAAAAGCGGCTATGTGCTGAAGCGCGGATCGACGCTTCGGTCGCGGCTGACCGAGGGCGAGCAGACGCCTTGCGAATTCCGCACCTCGGCCGATCTGACAATGTGGCCGATCCAGATCACCGAAGCACAGTATATCGACGGCCGCGGTGAGCTGGTCGCAGCGGGCGTTGCCGCAGGATATGACGCGCGCGCAGGCATCCGGTTGCGGATCAAACGGATTGATGGCGATCCGATCAGCAAGCTGGGGTTGGATGATCTGTCGCTGTATCTGACCAGCGAGGCGGGCAACAGCTGGCCGCTGCTTGAGCTCTTGTGCACACAGGTGCAAGGAATTGTTGCGCGCTCCACCGACCGGCGAGCGGATTGGCAGCTGCCGCTGCGCGGGGCCAAAGTGGTGCAAAAGGGCTTTGGCCCGGAGGAGGCGCTGCTGCCGCTGCCGCGCCGGGTCTATGATGGCTATCGGCTGCTGCAGGAGTATTTTGCGATGCCGGAGCGGTTCCGTTTTGTGGAACTGCAGGGGCTGCAGGAGGGGTTGAAGAAATCCGCGGGCGACGAGGTTGATCTGTACATACTGCTGCGCGAGGGGATGCCGGAGATCGCCCCGATTGTGGTGCCGGATGTGTTCAAGCTGAACACGGTGCCGGCGGTGAACCTGTTTGAAAAACGCTGCGACCGGGTGCGGATTGCGCCGATTGATACCGAACACCACGTGATCCCGAACCGGACTGCGGGCCTGGATTTTGAGATTTACGGGCTGAACAGCGTGACCGGGATCAGCGGCGAGGGCGAGGACGACGTGATCTTCCGCCCGTTCTATTCGGCCAATGATTTCACTGCCGCAGGCGAAAGTCACCCGGCCTATTACACCGTCAAACGGCGGATGCGGCAGCGCTCGGAGAAGGAACGTCTGCGCGGGGTGCGCAGTTCCTACCTGGGGTCGGAAGTCTACCTGACACTGGTGGACCGGTCGCAGGTGCCCTATTCCTCGGGGCTGGAGCAGCTGGCGGTTAACGCGCTGTGCACCAACCGCGACCTGCCGATGCTGCTGGCCACCGGCAATGATGATGTGTTCCATCTGCCCGAAGGCGGGCCGGTGCGCAAAGTGACGCTGCCGGTCTCACCAACCCGCCCGCATCCGACGCTGGCGCAGGGGGACACCGCCTGGCGGCTGATTTCGCATCTTAGCCTGAATTACGTGTCGATTGCCGAAACCGGCAAGGGCCAGTCGGCGGAAGCGCTGCGCGAGCTGGTCGGGCTTTATGCGCCCTTGGGCGACCGGGTGACCGAAAAGCAGCTGGAGGGGATCCTGTCGGTGGGCGCACGCCCGATTGTGCGGCGGATGAGCGACGAGATCCTGTCGACCGCTGTGCGCGGGCTGGAGATCACCCTGGGCTTTGACGAGAGTTATTTCGAGGGCAGCAACATCTATGTGCTGGGGGCCGTTCTGGAGCGGTTCATGCGCGGTTATGCCAGCATCAACTCATTCACGGAGACAGTCCTGAAGACTGAAAAACGCGGGGAAATTGCCAGATGGCGACCGGAAAAGGGCCTCGGCCGGACGATCTGAGCCTGTATGGCCGATTGGCCATGGCGCCTGAAAAGCACCATGTTTTTCAGGCCTTGCGGGTGTTGGAGGCGCATTTCAATGACGCCCCGCGCCTTGGCGAAAGCCGCCGCCCGCGCGAGGACAAGCTGCGTTTGGGGCAGGAGGCAGAACTGGCGTTCCCGCCCTCGACCATTGCGGATTTCAAACCTGCTGAGGGGGGCAAACCGGCGGTTCTGACCAACCGGTTTTTCGGTCTGTTCGGGCCGCAAGGGCCGCTGCCGCTGCATCTGACCGAATACGCCCGCGACCGTAAGCGCAACCACCGCGACCCGACGATGGTGGCCTTTGCCGACATGCTGACACACCGGTTGATGAGCCTGCTGTACCGGGCCTGGACCCAAGGCTCTCCGGCGGTCAGTTTTGACCGGGCCGATGATCCGATGGCGCGCAAAGTGTCGTCGCTGATCGGCTATAACGGATTTAAATTCGGCGACCGGGACGACATGCCTGATCTCGCCAAGCTGCATTTTGCTGGTCATCTGGCCAAGGGTGCCAAGAATGCCGAGGGGCTGGTATCGATCCTGTCGGCATTCTTTGAGGTGCCGGTGCAGCTGGAAGAGTTTGTCGGCAGCTGGCTGGAGCTGGAGCCGGACGACCGCTGGCAGTTGGGCTATGGCGGGCTGGGGCACAGCACCAGCATCGGCAACAAGGTCTGGAGCCGCTCGGCCAAGTTCCGCATCCGGATCGGGCCGTTGAAACTGGAAGATTATGAACGCTTGCTGCCGGGCGGCGAGGCTTTGAAACGGCTGCGCGCGATTGTGCGGTCTTATGCCGGGGATTTTCTGGATTGGGACGTGAACCTGATCCTGGCAGGCGACGAGGTGCCGCGCGCATCCTTGGGCGGCACCACCCGGCTGGGACATACCAGCTGGATCCGGTCGCGGCCCGACCCGGATGCGGACCAGCCGGACGTGAATGATTTATACCTGTACCCGGGATTTGGCGCCGGGGCTGATGAGCGAATAGAGGGAGGGATTTAAGATGACCGAGATCAGCCGCGTGGCGCTGTTTGGCAAGCTGAACAAGCTGGGATACCAGGCCGTGGAAAGCGCAACCGTGTTCTGCAAGATGCGGGGCAACCCCTATGTGGAGCTGGTGCATTGGCTGCATCAGCTCTTGGCACAGCAGGACAGCGACATTCACCGGATCATCCAGCACTATGATCTGGATGCCGGCAAGATTGCGACCGAGCTGACCCGTGCCTTGGACATGCTGCCGCGCGGGGCCTCGACGATCTCGGACCTGTCGGACCATCTGATGGACGCAATGGAACGCGGCTGGGTCTGGGGATCTTTGCTGTATTCGGCAGGGCAGGTGCGCAGCGGCCATTTGCTGCTGGGCATGCTGAAGACGCCGGCGCTGCGCAACATTCTGTCGAACATGTCGCCGGAACTGGCCAGGATCGGCGCTGATGATCTGGCGGATAACTTCCACGACGCCACTGATGGTTCGCCTGAGGAACGGATGGGCGCGCAGGATGGTTCCAACGTGACCGGCGGCGGGGCGGAACCGGGTGAGGCGTCCGGTTCAATGGCGCCGGGCGCGATGGGCAAGGGCGAGGCGCTGGAGCAGTTCTGCACCGATTTGACCGAACAGGCCAGGAACGGCGAGATCGACCCGATCGTCGGACGCGATGAGGAAATCCGCCAGATCGTCGATATCCTGATGCGCCGCAGGCAGAACAACCCGATTCTGACCGGCGAGGCCGGCGTGGGGAAAACGGCTGTGGTCGAAGGCTTTGCGTTGCGGATCGCCCGCGGCGACGTGCCGCCTGCGCTGCAGGATGTGCGGCTTTTGGTGCTGGATGTGGGCCTGCTGCAGGCCGGCGCTTCGATGAAGGGCGAGTTTGAAAACCGTCTGCGCCAGGTGATTGACGAGGTTCAAGCCAGCCCGGTGCCGATTGTGATGTTTGTCGATGAGACCCACACGCTGGTGGGCGCGGGCGGCGCGGCGGGCACTGGCGATGCGGCCAACCTGCTGAAACCGGCGCTGGCGCGCGGCACGCTGCGCACCATCGGTGCCACCACTTGGGCTGAGTACAAAAAATACATTGAGAAGGATCCGGCCCTGACCCGTCGCTTCCAGGTGGTCAAAATTGACGAGCCGGGAATTCAAAAGGCGATCCTGATGATGCGGGGCATTGCCTCGATGCTGGAAAGCCATCACCGGGTGCAGGTGCTGGACGAAGGCATCGAAGCTGCGGTCAGCCTGTCGGCGCGATACATTCCGGCGCGGCAGCTACCCGATAAATCCGTCAGCCTGTTGGACACGGCCTGTGCGCGGGTGGCGGTGAGCCAGCACGCGGTGCCGGCTGAAGTGGACGACAGTCAACGCAGGATTGAAGCGCTGACCACCGAACTGGAGATCATCGGCCGCGACGAGACTGCAGGCTATGAGGTCGCAGACCGGCGCGCGGCAGCGGCGGCTGCCAAAGCGGCTGAGGAGGAACGGCTGGGCGGGCTGACCGAACGCTGGGACAAGGAAAAGGCGGTTGTCGAGGGCATTCTGGACCTGCGCGCCAAGCTCCGGGAGGGGGCCGCGCCCGTGGACGCAGCCCCGGATACTGGGGAAGACGGCGCGGAGGGCGCTGCGACCAGCCCGCTGTCTGACGAGGACCGCGCAGAACTGATGCAGCAGTTGAAGGACAAGAACGCTGAGCTGGAGGCGTTGCAGGGTGACAGCGCGCTGATCCTGCCGATTGTCGACCACCAGGCGGTGGCGAGCGTGGTGGGCGACTGGACCGGTATTCCGGTCGGCCGCATGGTCAAGGACGAGATCGAAACCATTCTGAACCTGGAAGAACATCTGGCGAAACGGGTGATCGGCCAGGATCACGCGATGAAGATGATCGCCAAACGGATTCAGACCAGCCGCGCCGGGTTGGATAATCCGAACAAGCCGATCGGGGTATTCATGCTGGCTGGGACCTCGGGCGTGGGCAAGACCGAAACCGCGCTGGCGCTGGCCGAGGTGCTGTATGGCGGTGAACAGAACGTTATCACCATCAACATGTCGGAGTATCAGGAAGCCCATACCGTCAGCTCGTTGAAAGGCGCGCCTCCGGGTTATGTCGGTTACGGCGAAGGCGGGGTGCTGACCGAAGCGGTGCGGCGCAAGCCCTATTCCGTGGTGCTGCTGGACGAGGTTGAGAAGGCGCATCCGGATGTGCATGAGATCTTTTTCCAGGTCTTTGACAAGGGCGTGATGGAGGACGGCGAGGGCCGTATCATCGACTTTAAAAACACGCTGATCCTGCTGACCTCCAACGTTGGCACCGAGACGATCATGGATCTGTGTTCGGATCCGGACCTGATGCCGGAGCCGGAGGGGATGGCAAAAGCACTGCGCGATCCGCTGGTGAAAGTCTTCCCGCCCGCACTGTTGGGGCGTCTGGTGGCGATCCCCTATTATCCGCTCAGCCCGGAGATGATCGGCGAGATCACCAAGCTGCAGCTGGGCCGGATCCAGAAACGGGTCCAGGAGTCGCATGGGGTGCCGTTTGAGTATTCGGACGCCGTGGTGGAAGAGATCGTCAACCGCTGCCAGGAGCTGGACAGCGGCGGCCGGATGATCGACGCGATTGTGACCAACACTATGCTGCCGGATATCTCAAACGAATTTCTGCGCCGCCTGATGGAGGGCAAGGAAGTTGAGAAAGTTGCGATAGGCGTCACCGGCGGGGAGTTTTCATACGCGTTTGACTGATCGCGTCCGAGAGTAATCAGTGGGAAGGAAATCCTATGGTTAAACATGTTGTTATGGACCTGAAAAACCTGGACATCAAAGTGTCCGGGCTGGAGATGGTGGAGCCGCCGAAACTGTCGTTCAAAGTGGTGGTCGAACTGGATAAGAAAATGGAGAAGGGGGTCGAGAAAGACCCGCTTCTGCAGCAGGAATTCCATGCCGGTGCCGACGAGGTGCTGGAGCAGACCAAGGACACCATCGAGAAGAAATGCAAGGTGTTCGACAAGCTGTTTGTCCAGATGGTGGCCAAGGGCGCCTCGGACAAGGACATGGAAAAACAGCTGAAAGGGCTGAACGACGCCATCAAGAATGACGTCAAGGTGGCCGAAAAGGGCGCGGAACTGGCGGCGCAAAAGGCCTGGACCAGCCTGCAAAAAAAGAAAAAGGAATGGTCCTCGTTCAAGATCAAGATCGGCGTGTCCATCGCAGGCACTTTGGCCGGGCTGGCGGTGAGTATTGCAGCTATGGCCACTTCGCCGTTTTCCGGCGGTGCGGGGGCGGCGATTGGCATCATCGGTCTGATTAAATCCGGGGTGTCGCTGGCCAAGGACATTGGCAAGCTGGCGATCAACATCGATCAGTCCAAAACCATCCTGGTAAAGAACCTGGCGGTAGTGGAAAAGGCGGCCTCGAACAAGGCGCTGAATGCAGCAAACGAGGTGTCGGCGGCGGTGTTTCAGGAGTTCCTTGGCATCTCGCAGCCGTCGGTCAAAACGGTGGAGGATTCGGCGGATACGCTGAAGGCGAAATACGCCCAGATGGTCGTTAAAATGCATGACCTGTCAAAGACGCTGAACAAGATCCTGAAACAGCAGGAAAAGCTGAAGAAAGAGTTCCTGGCCGAGGTCGGCAAGAAGCTGAAAAAGCACCCAATCAAGGACAAGAAGACACAGCTGGTTATGATCAGCAAAGCGCTGGATACGGCTTTGGCGAAAAACTATGTCGAGGTGCAGAATGCCATCGACAAAATCCAGATCATGTACAGCGACGCGCGCGGCTGGGCCAGCAACATCAAGGAGCTGATGAAGCGGGTGAAGGCGCTGACGATCAAGGACCCCAAAGCGCTGAAGGTGTTCCGCGAGGGGCTGAAATTCGCAGCCCTGGCGCTGTCGCCGATTGATGGCAACTCAATCGCCACCGGTGCCAAGGATCTGGCCCTGGGCGTGGGCGGGGCGGTCGGCGGCTATGCCTACGACAAAATCACCAGCAAGGCGCTGGACGGGACTGTGTTCGACGCGGCCTGATGCGTGATGAAAGACCGCCGGGCGCAGAACGTGCCCGGCAAGGAATAAAAGACCGGGTGGAGAAACAAATTGGACAGCAGCGCGCAAACCGAAGGGACGCTCCGGGACCGGGCCCGGGAATTTGTTGAGCGCCAATGGGTTACAAATACCATTCTGGGCATCATCATCTTCAATGCGATCACTCTGGGGCTTGGCACCTCTGCTGCGGTGCGGGCGCATGCGGGCGGTCTGTTGGATGTCATCGACACTGTTGTTCTGGGTATTTTTGTTCTGGAATTGGCGCTGAAGCTATTCGCCTATGGTCTGCGCTTCTTTGCTTCGGCCTGGAATATCTTTGACTTGATTGTGGTATCTTTTGGCTTGTTCCCCGACAGCCAGGGCCTGTCGGCGCTGCGCGGGCTGCGGGTGGTGCGGGCGCTGCGGCTGCTGTCGGTCATCCCGCAGATGCGGGCGGTGGTGCAGGCGCTGCTGGATGCCCTGCCGGGCATGGGCGCGGTGATCGTGATGATCTCTATCGTGTTTTATGTGTTCGGCGTGATGGCCACGATGATGTACGGGCAGGCCTTTGATGAATGGTTCGGCACCCTGGGCCGGTCGCTGTATTCTCTGTTCCAGATCATGACGCTGGAAAGCTGGTCGATGGGCATCGTGCGGCCGGTGATGGAGCAGTTCCCCTTTGCCTGGTCTTTCTTTGTGCCGTTCATCGTGATCACGGCGTTTTCGGTTCTGAACCTGTTCATCGGTCTACTGGTCAACACCATGCAGACCGCGGTGGAAGCCGATGAACAGGCCGAGTTTGAGAAACTGCGCGATCTGGTCAAATCGGAGACCGATGTGGTGGACGCGCATGTGATGGAGCTGCACGAGGAGATCAAGGCGTTGCGGTCGGAAATTGCGCAGTTGAAAGGGCGGGACAATGGCTGACAGCTCGCAAAAGTTCATTGCCCGCAACCGGGCGCCGCGCGTCCAGATTGAATATGACGTGGAGCTGTATGGCGCCGAGAAAAAGGTGCAGCTGCCCTTTGTGATGGGCGTGATGAGTGACCTGACGGGCAAATCCAGGGTCGAACAGCCCGCAGTTGCCGACCGCAAGTTCCTGGAAATCGATGTCGATAATTTTGACGAACGGATGAAGTCGATGGCGCCGCGCGCCGCCTTTACCGTGCCCAACACGCTGACCGGCGAGGGCAGTCTGGCGGTCGATCTGACGTTTGAAAGCATGGCGGATTTTTCGCCGGGTGCCATTGCCGCCAAGGTGGATGCGTTGCGCCCGCTGCTGGAGGCGCGCACCCAGTTGCAGAACCTGATGGCCTATATGGACGGCAAGACCGGCGCCGAGACGCTGATTGAGACGATCCTGAACGACCCGTCGCTGCTGGCGGCTGTGTCGGCGCCGGCAGGAGATGCCGGCAGCGCCGCGGCCTTGGACAGCCTGCGCAACCTGGAACTGCCTGAAGAAGAGGCAGATACCAGCGACGATGTGCTTGCCGGGCTGGCGGCGGCGGCTCCGGAGGCTGCAGCGCCCGCGGATGCATCCGGCGGAATTCTGGACGGGCTGCGCGACGCGGTGCCGGAAGACCAGGCGGCAGAGGATGCCTCGGCGGGGGTTCTGGAAGGTTTGCGGGATACGGCCCCGCAGGATGCTGAACCAGAAGATACCTCCGCTGACGTGCTGGCGGGCCTGAGCGCCGCCGCACCGGCGGACCCTGAACAGCGGGATGATGCGGCGGATGCCTTGGCGGCTTTGGCGGCAACCGGCGTGCCGGAAACCGCAGAACAGGACAGTACAGCATCTGTTCTGGAGGGGCTGGCGCAGGCGGATGTGCCTGAAACGGAGGACGCGGATACCTCTGGCGATGTGCTGGCCGGGCTGGCGGCGCAGGAACCCGGGGACGCCGGTGCGGAGGATGTGTCCGGGATGGTGCTGGACAGCCTGGCAGCCGCGGACGTGCCTGAAGCTGAAATGGAAGATCATTCCGGTGTCCTGGATGCGCTCGCGGACGTTGATGTGCCGGAGCAGGCAGACACCGCGGCTGATGATGCGCTGGAAAGCCTCGCGGCGATTGAAACTGCAGAGCAGCCCGCGGAGGATCACACTGGCATTCTGGACGGGCTGGCAGATCAGGCGCCGGAGGATCAAGCGGCAGATGATACCGCGGGAGCCGCCTTGGAAAGCCTGGCGGCGGCGGATGTTCCCGACGCGGATGT
Organism: Leisingera sp. M658; assembly: GCF_025144145.1. NCBI lineage: Bacteria > Pseudomonadati > Pseudomonadota > Alphaproteobacteria > Rhodobacterales > Roseobacteraceae > Leisingera > Leisingera sp. M658. The sequence goes on along the minus strand of NZ_CP083548.1, from coordinate 142,561 downwards.
CTCTGATGCCTCCGCAGCGGTTCTGGATGAGCTGGCCGGCTTACAGCAGGAAGAGGCATCCGCCGGTGATACGGCGGAGGCAGCTCTGGAAAGTCTGACCCAGGTAGAAATCGCAGAAGACCAGGGCGAGGATATTACCGGTGTTCTGAGTGGGCTTTCAGATGTTGAGCCGGTTGCAGAGGATGACGGCGGCGAAGCCGCTGCGGCACTGGACAGCCTAGCTGAAGCCGCCGTCGAAGGCGGCATTGAAGACGACGGCCTGGACGATGTTCTGGAAGGTCTGCTGGAAGACGCTGCGGCGGAGGAAGACACCGGCAGCGCGGCGGCGGATGCACTGGACAGTCTGGCCTCGGTTGAGACTTCAGAAACGCCGGAAGACGAGACCGTTGACGTATTGGAAGGGTTGCTGGCGGGCGGCCCGGAGCAAGATGAGGATCCAGCTGAAGATCTGAGCGCGGTGCTGGGCAGCCTTGAGACGCCTGAGGAAGCGGACGGCGAAGGCAGCGCTGCAGACGTGCTGGCCGGGCTGGCAGAGGATCTTGCGGAGGACGCGCCCGAGGAGGAGGATGACCTGGACGGTATCCTCGGCGGGCTGGAAGAACCGGAGGGCGATGCCGGGGACAACGATCTGAGCGCTGCGCTGGACACACTGGAGGCGCCTGCAGAAGATGACGCCGGGGATGGCGGTCTGGATGATTTGCTTGCGGACCTTGGCAGCGATGCGCCCGAGGAGGGCGCCGAGGAAGACGTCCCGGATGACATACTGGCAGACCTTGCCGAAGACGATGGCGCCGACGGGCCAGATGGCGCGGAGCTGGATTCGGACGCCTTGCTGGATGGTGGAAATGATGCGGAGGAGCCTGCCGGCGATGACGGTCTGGACAATCTTCTAGGAGATCTGACGGACGAAGATGAGCCTGCATCCGCGGATGACCTCGATGCGCTTTTGAGTGAGCAGGATGAAGAGCCGTCAATCGGCGCGGAGGATGGCGGCGATGATTTGGACAGCTTGCTGGGCGGTCTGGACGCGCCCGACGACAGCGCCGCTGAGGAGGAAGAAGACAGCAGCCTGGATGATCTGCTTGGCGGTTTGGACGATGATGGCGCCGCCGGTGATAAAGCGGCGGGCGATGATGATCTGGACGCGCTGCTGGGCGGGCTGGATGAGGACAGCGCGGAGGAGGCGGAAGACGCCAGCCTTGATGATCTGCTGGGTGATCTTGGCAGCGAGGATGAAGACGGGGATCTGGACGGGCTGCTGGCAGGTCTCGGCGAGGAGGCCTCGGCGGAGGAAGCGGCTGAAGACACCGGTGCCGAGGATGACCTGGATGCGTTGCTGGGCGGGCTGGGAGATGCGGATTCCGATCTGGACAGCCTGATGGGTGAAGACGGCGATATGGATCTGGACGATCTGCTGGGGGATCTTGGCGGTGAGGACGAGGATGCCGGGGACGCGGGGAGCGACGATCTGGATGCGCTTCTGGGGGATCTGGACGCCGGCGATGATGAACCGGGGGCAGAAGCTGCGGCGGCTCCAGTACCGGATGATCCTGAATTTGCCTATGGCACCATGAGCGCGGACCGCCCTGATCCGCAGAAGCTGCAGCGCAAGCGGTTCCGGCTGGCTATCTTGGGTGATTTCTCAGGCCGCGCGGCCAAGGGGCAGCTGGAGACCGGCGACGGTCTGGCAGCCCGCAAGGCGATCCTGCTGGATCCGGATACGGTCGAAGATGTGATCGAGAGCTTTGCGACTGAACTGGTGCTGCCGATCGGCAAGGACGGCGCCGGGATTGCGGTCAAGCTGGAGGATCTGGACGGGCTGCACCCGGATGAGCTGTATGAAAACGTTGAGCTGTTTTCCGAGCTGGTGGGGCTGCGCAAACAGCTGCAAAGCGGCACGACGGCGGATCATGCGGCGAACACGCTGAAGGCCTGGGCGGAGAAGCACGGCACCAAGGCGCGGGCGCCAAAGCGGACCTCGGCGGGCAATTCAGTGCCGGCCGACAAACGGCTGAGCGCCTTTCAGCAGCTGATCGGGGCAACCGGCATCACCCCGCGCCCGGCCTCGCCGGTGGAGGAGCTGCTGGCACGCGTTGTCGGCCCGCATATCCGGGCGCTGCCGGACCCCGATGTGGCGGCAATGCAAAAGGCGGTGGATGAGGCGCTGGCGGACGCGATGCGGCTGGTGCTGCACCATCCGGAGTTCCAGTCGGTGGAGGCGCAGTGGCGCTCACTTGATCTGATGGCGCGCTCGATCGAGGACGACGATACGCTGGATGTGATGCTGTATGACATCTCGGCCGAGGAATTGGCGGTGGATCTGGCGGCGGAAGAAGACCTGTCCAAGACCGGCTTTGTGCGGTTGCTGACCGGGGAGCCGCTGGACGAGGAGAACGGGCGCGGCGGTTATTCGGCGCTGATCGGCATGTATCAGTTCGAGGAAACCCCGCCGCATGCGGAACTGCTGGGCCGGATTGCGCGGGTGGCGGCGCATGTGGATGCACCGTTCTTTGCCGCGATCTCGCCAGAGTTCCTGAAGACTCCGAAGGCGGAGCGGCCCAAGCTGGTGGCCGATGCCTGGGATACGCTGCAGGGCATGGCGGAGGCCGGTCATCTGGGATTGGTCAGCCCGCGGTTCCTGCTGCGGCGCCCATATGGTGAGAAGACCGAACCCTGTTATGAGTTCGATTTTGAGGAGTTTACTGAAACCGAAGGCCTGAAGGGCATGCTTTGGGCCAACCCGGTGGTTCTGGTAGCGATCCTGCTGGGGCGGTCGTTCCGTCAGCACGGGCCGTCCCTGCAGCTGGGTAAAATCATGACTTTGGGGGAGATGCCCTATCATTATGTGAACGACAAGTTCGGTGACCAGGTGGCGCTGCCCTGCACCGAACGCAATATTGACCTGGACAAGATTGCGCTGGCGCAGGAGCGCGGGTTCATGGCGGTTAGCGCGGTTAAAGGGCGGGACGAAGTGCGGCTGACCTCCTTCAATTCTTTGAAGGGCAGCGAGATCCTGGGTCCTTGGACCGGATTGCCGGCGCCTGAGCCATCGCCGCCGGACCCGCGCGGGCAGCCAAAGCCGGCCGAACCAGCGGACGGCGGCAATGATGAAGATGATTTGGATCTTGATCTGGATCTGGGCGGAGATGATGGGGATGATCTCGGCCTGGACGATCTGGACCTTGGAGACGGCGGCGGGGATGACGATGGTCTTGGGGATCTGGACGACCTGCTGGCGTCGTTCGGGGACGACGATGATGACGGGGATGATGATGAAATGGATGCGGACCTCGCCGCGCTTTTGGATGATTTATAATGCGAATGTTTGAGAACACTGCCGGCGATTTCCGGCCCGGTTCCCGTCGCGGAAAGGAGGAGACATGGTAGAAAGCAAGGGCCATGAAAACGACCTCGCCTGGATGTCGGGGACATATTCCACCGACGGTCTGATGATGAGCCGTGCGATTGTGCGCGAGGGGCTGAGCAAGCTGACCGAGACCACAATCGAGTTTGCCGCGACCAAGAGCCAGCCCAAGCTTCAGGATCTGGTCGGCAAGCAGATGAATGTGCATGTGATGCGCCAGCAGACAGAGCATCAGTTCAACGGGCTGTGCATTTCGGTCGAGTATCTGGGGTTCCGCAACGGCTACGAGATGTATGTGGCGGAAGTGCGCCCCTGGTTCTGGTTGCTGACGCGGACCAGCGATCTGCGGGTATTTCAGGAGAAAACCTCGGTCGATATCATCAAGCAGCTGTTCAGCGAGTACGGTTTCAGCGATTTCACCGACAAGCTGAGCGATTCCTATGAGGCGCGCGAATACTGCCTGCAATACCGCGAGAGCGACTATGCCTTCCTGTGCCGTCTGATGGAGGAAGAGGGGATTTACTTCTACTTCGACAGTCCCATTGGCGATACCGCGATTGAAAAGCTGGTGCTGTGCGATGGTGTCAGCGGCCATGCGCCGATCAAGGGCGGCGCGGGTATTGAGTTCCACGCCCGCGATGACAGCGACCGCCGCCGCGAGGAGCATATCTCGGAATGGACCAAGGAAGAGATCCTGACCCGCGGCAAGGTCACGCTGAATGATTTCAACTTTGAAACGCCCTCGGCGGATCTGAAGGCGGCCACTGAAATAACCAGGGGCAGCCATTCCTACAATGATTACGAAATTTATGACTACCAGGGCCGCTATCCGTCCAAGACCCCACTGGGGGACAAGCGGTCGCGGGTGCGGATGGAAGCGCAGGCGATCAGGCACATCCGCTGGCGCGGCGCCTCCAGTGTGGCGACGCTGGGCACCGGCAGCACCTTCACGATGGAAAAACATCCGGTGAAGGAGAACAACAAGGAATATCTCGTCATTGAGACTGAGCATCATATCAAGGTGGCCTGGGATTATGGCGAGCGGGAGAGCCAGCAGAAGAAAGAGGTTGCTACCAAAGGGGCGATGCGGCGCGACCTGAAGGCGCGCAATATGGATGTGCCCGAGGAAATGGAGCATGACGTCTATGCATCGACATTCAGCGCCATTTTGAAATCCGATCAGTTCCGGGCGCCCTTGGTGACTCCCTGGCCGGAGGTGCAGGGTCTGCAGACTGCAATCGTGGTCGGCCAGAGCGGCGAAGAGATCTGGACCGACAAGCATGGCCGGATCAAGATCCAGTTCCATTGGGACCGTGAAGGCAAGAAGAGCGAGACCTCTTCTTGCTTTGTGCGGGTAGTGACGCCCTGGTCCGGTAAGAATTGGGGCATGGTGGCGATCCCGCGGATCGGCCAGGAGGTTGTGATCCAGTTCGAAGACGGCAATCCCGACCGGCCGATTTGCACCGGCATGCTTTACAATGCTGAAACCATGCCGCCCTATACCTACCCCGATGATCAGACCCAGCTGGGGATCAAAACCAATTCCTCCAAGGGCGGCGGCGGCTATAACGAGCTGATGTTCGATGACAAGAAAGACAGCGAGCTGATGCGGGTGCAGGCGCAAAAGGACCATCAGATGCTGGTCAAGGACCGCTCGACGGTGACAGTGGGCATGGATGCGCCCGACCCGGAAGTCACTGAGGCGGACGAGAAGAGCTATGTTTTCACGGTCCAGCAGCACATGACGGAAACCGTGCATGAGGGCGACCGGACCGAAGTGGTGGAGACCGGCGACAAGTCCGAGACTATCCAGACCGGCAATATGACCTTGGACGTGGACACCGGCGACCTGACAGAAACCATTGCTACGGGGGACCATACAGAGACCGTGTCGATGGGCAATCTGACGGTTGACGTGACGGCGGGTAAGATCGCCATGAGCGCTGGCCAGGAGATCAAGCTGACAGTGGGGGCATCTGAGGTAAAAATCGACAATTCCGGTGTTACGATCAAGGGGCCGATGATCAAGATCGAAGGTTCTGGAATGGTTGAGGCCAAGGCGCCGATGACCACCGTGAAAGGCGAGGCCATGCTGACCCTGAAGGGCGGCCTCACGATGATCAACTAGGTGGTGCAGATGTCGGCAAGATTTGAGAAGCTGGTGAAAATGCCCGCTGACCCGGTGGCCAAGCTGTTGTCACGGGCAAATGTCATATTGAAAACACCGCTGGAGGCGCCGCCAACGGCGCTGGCGGGAACTGTGCTGGAGGAGCTGGACCGCAAAGGCGCGCTGGTCGATCTGCTGCGGCTTTTGGCTGTGCTGCTGCCCCCGCGGGAGCGGGTCTGGTGGGCCTGCCTGGCGGCGCGCGATTACATCGGGCCGCGCTCGGATCAGGATCCGGCCTCGCTGACGGCGTCGGAGGCCTGGGTGTTTGAGCCATCCGAAGAAAACCGCGACAAGGCGCGCATCACCCTGGATCATGCCTATGTGGATGATGACACGGTGAATTGCGCGCTGGCGGTGCTCTATGCGGCCGGCACCCTGGGGCCGGGGGAATTGAATCAATATCCCGCCCCCGCAGGCGCGTCTGAGGCGGCGGCCTTTGCCATGAATATGGTGGCCTTGGGTCAATTGTCTGATAAGTTTGAAGAACACGGCGGCGTTCTGATAGAGCGGGCGCTGGATATTGCGCGTGGCGGCAAGGGACAGGTGGTCCAGGTGCCGGAAGCGGCGGCGCATAGCTGAGGGAGGATGTAAGATATGGGAATGCCACAGGCCCGGATGACGGATCTGCATGCCTGCATGCTGCCCTCGACCCCGCCGCCGCCGGTTCTGCCGGTGCCGACGCCGATCCTGCCGCCCTGCGCGGTGACCGTGCTGGTGGGCGGTCTGCCTGCGGCGCGGGTCTCTGACATGTGCACGGCGGCGCCGCCCCACCCGATCGTCAAAGGGTCAGGAACTGTATTGATCAACAGCCTGCCTGCGGCCCGCATATTGGATACGGCAGCGTGCGGCGGCATGATTACCCTTGGGCAGGTCACCGTATTGGTGGGAGGATAAGCCCAGGCATGGGAGTGACACTGAAATTCCAAAGCTCGGGTGCAATGCCCGGCGATGCGGCCCCTGTTTCGATGCGGGGGCCGAGCCTGACTGTGGGCCGCGGCGCAAGTTGCGATCTGGTGCTGCCGGACCCCGATCAGCTGCTGTCGCGCAATCACTGCGTGATTGAGGATCACAACGGCAATGTGGTGGTGGTGGACCTCAGCTCCAACGGCACCTTTCTGAACTATTCCAAAATCCCGCTGGGCCGCACGCCGACGCCGCTGAACAATGGGGATGTGCTGTGTGTCGGCAACTATGAGCTGGTGGTGGAAATCCGCGATGATCTGGCGGATGTCGGCGGCATGATTGCCGCCCCCGCCGCGCAGGGGCCTGCCTCGCACGGGAATGCCGCCAATGCGCCGGATCCGCTGCAGCTGCTGGAAGACGCCGGGCCGGGCGGCGATTTCCTGGATGATCTGCTGGGCGAGGGCCTTAAGGGGCCTGCACAGCTGAACCCGGTGGATCCGATAGATGAGCTGCTGCCGCCCCTGGGCGAGGAAGAAGATCCGTTCTTTCAAAAAGCCAGCGACGGACGCGAAGGGGAAGGGGCCAGTCTGGCCAACCACAACCCGACCGCTTCGGACGGGTTTGCAGTGCCTGCAGCGCAGTCGAACATGATCCCGGACGATTGGGACGATGATTTCCTGTCCGGTATAGGCGAGCCGGAAACCCCGGCACCTGCCCCCGATCCGCAACCCGCGCCGCCGCCGCGTGAGGTTCCGGCCCCGGTGCCGGAAACCCCGCCCGCAGCGCCGCCGCCGGAAGTGCCCTCTGCACCGCCGACCGAGATACCGCCGGTGCAGGATACGGTTGTCGTGGAACAGAAGACCATCGCGCCAGCGGCACCGCCGTCAGCAGAGTCGCAGGACGCGGTGGCAGCGTTCCTGAAGGGTGCCGGCGCCGAAGTCAGCCTTGATCCGGCGGAACACGCCAGCACCATGGCGCGCATGGGCCGGGTGATGCGGACACTGGTTACCGGCCTGCGCGAAATCCTGATGACGCGGACCTCGATCAAGTCTGAATTCCGGATTGAGCAGACGATGATCTCGGCCGGCGGAAACAACCCGCTGAAATTCTCGATCACGCCTGAACAGGCGGTTGAGGCGATGGTACGCCCGGCGACCAAGGGTTACTTGTCGCCTGAGACCGCCGCCGAAGAGGCGCTGCGCGATATCAAGGCGCATGAGGTGGCGATGGTCACCGGCATGGAGGCGGCGCTGAAAGGCGTGCTGAAACGGCTCGACCCAAAAGCGCTGGAAAGCCAGATTGAAACCAAAGGCGGCCTTAAGGGTCTTTTGCGCGGAAAAAAGGCGCAATACTGGGACGTCTACGAACAGCTGTATGCGGAAATTTCCGATCAGGCTGAGAATGATTTTCACGACTTGTTCAGCCGCGAGTTCGCGCGTGCCTACAAGGATCAGCTGGACAGGCTGAAGGACTGATGCGCACCGCGCCGCTGGCGCGTGCCCGCAACTGAGAGGAGATCCCGGTGTCCTGGGACAGTAAAGTACTTTGGACGGAGGGGCTGTTTCTGCAGCCGCATCACTTCCAGCAGTCCGACCGCTATAACGAGGCGCTGGTTGCCGGGCTGGCGCGGCGGCTCAGCCCCTATGCCTGGGGTGTGAACGGGCTGGAAATCGACCATGAGGCGCTGAAGATCGGCCAGTTTGCGGTGAAGTCCTGCGAGGGGCTGACCCATGACGGCACGGTGTTCCGGGTGCCGATGGCGGATCCGCACCCGCCGGCGATGGAAGTGCCGTCAACGGTCAAGGATTGCATTGTCTACATGACTGTGCCGCAGCGCCGCCAGGGCGCCACCGAGGTAGACCTGAGCGGCGCCGAACGCTCGGCCAGCCGGCTGCGCCCGGACAAGCAGGAAGTGACCGATGTGACCTCGACCGAGCGCAAGCCGGTGGAGCTGGATGTGGGCAAGATGCGGCTGCAGTTTGCCCTGGAGGTGGACGATCTGGCCGATCTGCTGGCGATCCCCGTGGCGCGTATCATCGAGGTGCGCCCGGACAAGGAGATCGTGCTGGACCAGGCCTTTGTCCCGGCTTGCCTGGACGTGCGGGCCGCACCTGCGCTTAGCGGTTTCCTGCGCGAGCTGGAGGGGCTGCTGGCGCACCGGATGGAGGCGCTGGCGGGCCGCTTGTCCGAGGCGGGCGGTGCCCGCGGGGTGGCGGATGTGTCGGACTTCATGCTGCTGGCCGTGGTCAACCGGATGCTGCCGCAGGTGCGCCATCTGCGCAATATCGAGAACCTGCATCCCGAACGCCTGTTCGCCGCCTGTGCCGGGCTGGCCGGGGAGCTGTCGGTATTCATGTCGACCGAAAAACAGGCGCCGGAGTTTCCGCCCTATACCCATGACAATCTGGTCGAATGCTTTGCGCCGGTGATCCGGGTGCTGCGCCAATACCTGAGTTCGGTGCTGGAGCAGACTGCAATCCCGATCAAGCTGGAAGCGCGCAAATACGGTATCTCGGTCGGGGTCATTGCCGACCGCAAACTGCTGGGCAATGCAGGATTTGTGCTGGCAGTCAGCGCGGACATTCCGGCTGAGGATGTGCGTAAGCATTTTTCCGGCCAGGCCAAGATCGGCCCCGTGGAAGAAATCCGCCAGCTGGTAAACTCGGCGCTGCCGGGGATCACCCTGCGGCCCTTGCCAGTGGCGCCGCGGCAGATCCCCTATCACTCTGGCGTGGTCTATTTCGAGATGGATGCGGACAGCCCCTATTGGCGCAAGATGACCACTTCGGGCGGCATCGCGGTGCATGTGTCGGGGCAGTATCCGGGGCTTAAGATGGAGCTTTGGGCGATCCGTAATGCATAAGGGAAGATGCTGAGATGGCTGATTATGATGATCCCTTTGCGGAACCGGGGGATACCGACAAGACGGTGATCAAGCCGAACCCGGGCGGGCGGCGGACGGCCACTCCGGTGCAGCCGCCGGAGACACCGCAAGTCCAGCCCGGAGCGGAACAGCCGGCTGAGCCGGATCTGGATGCCTATGGCGTGCCGCAGGCAGCGGCACCACGACCGCAGGCTGCCGCGGGCGGCGCCAAGGCGCCGAAGATGGCGCTGACGGGGATGAACCAGTTGACGGCCTGTGCCTCAACCCTGTTTGCGCTGATCTCGCGCATCCGCAACCGGGCCCAGCATATGGACCCGGATGGCTTGCGCAAAAACGTGGTGGCCGAGGTACGCGCGTTTGAAAACCGCGCGCTGCAGGCAGGCATTGCGGCGCAGACGGTGAAGATTGCGCGCTATGCTTTGTGCGCGACACTGGATGATGTGGTGCTGAACACGCCCTGGGGCGGGCAATCCGCCTGGGGGCTGCAGTCGATGGTGGCCACATTCCACCGCGAGGTGGTCGGCGGCGACCGGTTTTATGACCTGCTGGCACGGCTGGAGAAGGAGCCGGGCGGCAATATCGACATGCTTGAGTTTCTGTACATGTGCCTGTCGTTGGGATTTGAGGGCCGTTTGCGGGTGGAGCAGGGCGGTTCCGAGAAACACCTGCAGATCCGCGGCGCATTGGCCCGGATCATCCGCAACCAGAGGGGGCCGGTGGAACGCGATCTGTCGCCGCATTGGGAAGGGCTGGTCAAACCGTTCAAGGCACTGTCGGTCTGGCGGCTGGTGTGGATCACCCTGGCAGCCACCTGTGCGCTGCTGGCGCTGCAGTTTCTGAGCCTTAGCTGGATGCTGTCGAACCAGACCGAGAATGTGGTCGGGCAGCTGACGATTGTTGATTCCGGCCCCAAGGCAGAGCTGGAACGGCGCGCGCCGCCGCCGCCGCCGCCGCCGCCTGCACCAACAACCGAAGAACAGATCGCCAAGGTTTCGGGCTTCCTGGAACCGGAGATCAAGGAAGGCATCGTGCAGGTCTTCCAAAAGGGCAACACGCTGATTATCCGGCTGGCCGGTTCCGGCATGTTCGGCTCAGGCTCGGACCAGCTCAGCCAGAAATTCCGGTCCTCGGTGAACCGGGTGGCTGAATCGCTGAATGACGAAAAGGGCAAGATCATCGTGGCCGGCCATTCCGACAATATTCCTATCCGCTCCTCCCGCTTCCCATCCAACATGGCGCTGTCGCTGGCGCGGGCGAAATCGGTGATGGCAGGCATGGCCAAGGTGATGACCGACCCGGACCGGCTGTCGGCCGAAGGCCGCGCCGATAAGGAACCGATTGCAGATAACAGCACCCGCGCAGGGCGTGCCAAGAACCGCAGGATCGAAATCCTGCTGGTTCAGGAGGTTGAAGGATGATCCGCCGTTATATCTTTCCGCTGTTCCGGTCGATCTATACCATCCTGCTGATCCTGGCAGCGGTGCTGTCGGCCTGTGTGTGGTATTTCGCCCCTTTCATCGGCAGCGAGGACTGGCGTCCGTTTGACAGTGTGATGTCGCGGCTGATCACCATCGGGGTGATCTTCCTTTTGTATTTCATCATCATCGGCATCATCTTCTGGCGGCGCCGCCGCAAGGACAAGGAGATGACCGAAGAGATCGCCGAGGCGGTGGATACTTCGGAAGACGATGTGCTGTCCGAGGAAATCGGCGAGCTGCGCGGCAAGTTCAAGGATGCGATGAAGGAGCTGCGCAAGTCCAAGGGCGGGCGGCGCCATCTGAACGATCTGCCCTGGTACATCATGATCGGCCCGCCGGGTGCGGGCAAAACCACGGCGATTGTCAATTCCGGTCTTCAGTTCCCGCTCGCTGAAAAGCTGGGCAAGGCTGCGATTGGCGGCGTTGGCGGCACCCGTAACTGCGACTGGTGGTTCACCAATGAGGCGGTGCTGATTGACACTGCCGGGCGTTACACCACCCAGGAAAGCGACGCCGAGGCGGATAACGCTGCATGGCTGGGTTTCCTGGGGCTGATGAAGAAATACCGCAAACGGCAGCCGATCAACGGCGCGATCATTGCAATCTCGCTGTCGGATCTGTCGTTGCAGGACGAGATCACCCAAAAAAGCCACGCTGCTGCCGTGCGCCGCCGTCTGGCGGAGCTGCGCGAGAAGCTGGGCGTGCGTTTCCCGGTCTATGTGCTGTTCACTAAGGCCGACCTGATTGCCGGCTTCCAGGAGTTCCATGACTCGCTGGGCAAAGAGGACCGCGAACAGGTCTGGGGTTTCACCCTGCCGCTGCCCAAGGGCAAAAAGGACGCCGCGCCGATTGCCGGGTTTGACCAGGAGTTCGGGCTGCTGCTGGGGCAGGTGAACGCGCAGCTCTTGGAAAAGATGCAGACCGAGACCGACCACCAGCGCCGCGCCCTGATTGCCGGCTTCCCGGCGCAGGTCGCCTCGATGCGCGGTGTGGCACGCGAGTTTCTGACCGAGGTGTTTCAGGATAACCGTTATGAACAGCGTCAGATGCTGCGCGGGGTCTATTTCACCTCCGGCACCCAGGAAGGCACGCCGATCGACCGGCTGATGCTGGGCATGGCGCAGACTTTTGGCATCGGACGGCAGGCGATTGGCACCGGGCAGGGCACCGGGCGGTCTTTCTTTCTGACCCGGCTGTTTGAAAGTGTGATGTTCCCCGAAGCGGGGCTGGTGTCGGCGGATGACAAGGTCGAACGCCGCTACCGCTGGACCCGCCGGATTGCGATCACCGCAACTGTTCTGGTGGCGGTGGCAATGGGCGCGCTTTGGGTGCGGTCCTATCTGAGGAACACCGATCTGATTGCCCAGGCTGAGGGTCAGGTTGCGGCCTATCAGGCAGCAGCGGCGCAATTGCCGCCCAGCCCGGTCGGCGATACCGATCTGGTGCCGGTGGCCGCTGCGCTGAACAATCTGCGCGACATGCCGGGCAATCCGGTGCTGTCTGATCCGGAACCCGATGGCGCCATGACCTATGGCCTGTATCAGGGCGAGGTGATCGGCACCCAGGCCGCACAGACCTACCGCGCGGCGTTGAACCAGCGGTTGCTGCCGCGGCTGCTGGTGCGGCTGGAGCAGCAGATCGAGGGGAATATCAACAACCCCGACACGCTGTATGAAGCGCTGAAAATCTATCTGATGCTGGGTCTGCAGGGGCCGATGAACCAGGACCTGATCAAGGAGTGGATGCGGCTGGATTGGGAGCGGATCGCCTATCCCGGCATCGCCCGCAACCAGCTGCGTGCCGACCTGATGGATCATTTGACCGCGCTTTTGTCACAGCCGATGGAGGAGATTGCCCTTAACGGCCCGCTGATTGCCCAGGCGCAGAACATCCTTTCGGAAATGCCGCTGGCGCAGCGGGTTTACAACGGAATTCTGAACTCGAAAAAGGCCACGGCGCTGGCGAAATGGCGGATCACGGATGTTGGCGGGCCGTCGGTCATGCGGGTGCTGGTGCGCAGTTCCGGCAAGCCCTTGAACGAGGGGATTGAAGGCGTCTTTACCTATGACGGCTTCCACAACGTATTCCTGCCGGAGGCGGTCAGTGTCGCCGAGAGGGTCCACCGCGAGGCCTGGGTGCTGGGCGAGCAAAGTGATGCCGCTCAGAACGAGGCAGTGCTGCTGAAGCTCAGCCGCGATGTTTTGGACCTGTACTACAACGACTATATCAGCCGCTATGATCAGATCCTGGGGGATATCGACATTATTCCGCTGGAGTCGCTGTCCCACGCTGTTGAGGTCACGAATGTGCTGTCAGGGCCAACCTCGCCCATCGTTAACATCCTGACTGATGTCAGTGCGGAAACCCGGTTGAACGAGGATAAGTCTATTCTGGATGCGGGCACTCTTGCCGCGGGTGCCCAGAATGTGGCCGCGATTGAGGCGCGCTCGAACCTGTCGATCCAGGGCCAGATCCTGCTGGAAGCGCTGGTCGGCTCTGCTGAAAATGCGCCCGGACAGGCCGCCAAGCCGCCGGGCGCCTATGTGCAGGAGCGGTTTGAATGGCTGTACAATCTGGTGAACCGGCCCGAAGGCCAGCCCTCGCAGCTGGATGGTCTGATGGGGCAGCTGCAGCAGGTCTATCAGGAGCTGAACAAGATGTCCTTCTCGGGCGTGGCCACGGGCGGGCAAAGCGGCCAGGCGCTGCTGCAGTTCCAGCAGACCGCCAGCCGCATGGGCGGGCCGCTGCCCCGCTGGGCGACGCAGATTTCTGCGGGGTCTTCGGGGATCACCTCGGAGGGCACCCGTGCCTCGATCAATGCGCGCTGGCAATCGGCAGTGCTGCCGTTCTGCGAGCAGGCGCTGGGGAACCGCTATCCGTTCAACCGCTCGGCCCGGGCCGATGTGGCAATGGCGGATTTTGCCAAACTGTTTGCACCCGGCGGGATGATCGATGGTTTCTTTAACGATCAGCTGTTGAAATACGTCGATACCCGCAGCCGTCCCTGGACCTGGAAGCGGGTGAACGACGTGGATCTGGGCATCAGCCCGGCGGTTCTGCAGCAGATGCAATATGCCGCCGAGATCAAGGAGGCGTTTTTTGCCGGCGGTGCCCAGCCTGCGGTGCAGTTCCAGATCACCGTCAACGCGTTGGACCCGAAGGCCAAGGAGGTTGTGCTGGAGATCGACGGCTCCAAAGTGGCCTATAACCACCGGTCCGGTGCGCCGACGCCTGTGGCTGTGACCTGGCCGGGGTCGGTGGGGCTGGCGCGGATCACTCTTTTACCCAAGAAACGCGACGCTGAGAACGTGATGTCGCGCGATGGGCCTTGGGCCTGGTTCCGGCTGCTGGATGCGGCAGAGGTGCGGCGCACCAATGTCTCGGACCGGCGGCGGGTGAATTTCCGCGTTGGCGGGCGTCTAGCACTCTTCGAACTGCAATCCGGGTCTGTCATCAACCCATTTGCCTTGCCGGCAATGGCAAAATTCAGCTGCCCGAAGTCGATGTAATGGCGGGGTTCGGTGCATTCGGTAAGATGCCTTCAGCCGGGGATTTTTTCCGGCTGAATACACCGGGCGGATTTGTGCGGGTTTGGGATGCCTGGCTGCAGCAGGTTATGCTGGACGGGCGGGGCGAATACGGGTCAGATTTTGACGCCCACTACATGACCGCCCCGATCTGGCGGTTTACCCTGCCTGCCGGACTGGCCGGGGCGCAAAGGGTGATGGGGGTGCTGATGCCCTCGGTTGACCGGGTTGGTCGGCGGTTTCCGCTGACGCTGATGGCGGCGCTGCCAGGGAATGGCCCGGCCGCCGTGCCCTGCTTTGGCGAGGATGCGCTGTTTGAACGGCTGGAAGATGTGGCGCTGGATGCATTGGAGGATACGATGACCAAGGACAGGCTGGCGGAAGCGCTTGCGGGTATTCCAGTGCCGGACAAACGGTCGGCGGATCCGCTGTTGGCCGCAGGCCCGGGTCTGGTTTTGGCCGGTGCCCAGGGGCCGGAAGTGCTGCCTGGCGCCTTGGCGGGTGCCGCTCTGGAAGGGAGGCTGACCGGCTGCAGCCTGTGGACGGCGATGCTGGATGGCGTGCCGCGGAGGCTGGCCTGCGCGGATCTGCCGCAAGGCGGCACCGCACTGGGGCTTTTTGACCTGGGGGCGCCGGTTTGGGCGGACGCGGAGGGGCTGTGATGAACCAATTGCGCAAATACCGTTACACCGCGCAAACCCATGTGGGGCTTAAGCGCAAGGTCAACGAGGATGCCGTTCTGGCGCTGCCGGAGCATGATATCTGGCTCGTGGCAGACGGAATGGGAGGGCACGACGCAGGGGATTATGCCAGCCGGCTGATCGCCGATGCTGCGGCCATGATCCCGCTGGGTCTGGATCCTGCGGCGCGGATGCATGCGCTGCGGGAAGCGATACAGAACGCCCACAAGGCGATCCGGACCGAGGCGGAAGCCCGTGGTGGCGGCACAATCGGATCGACAGTTGCGGCGCTGGTGATTGCCAATCAGCATTTTGCCGGGCTTTGGGCCGGCGACAGCCGGATCTACCGGCTGCGGGACGGGCATATCGAAATGCTGACCGAGGATCACTCGGCTGTGGCTGAATTGGTGCTGGCTGGAAAAATGACCTGGGACGAGGCGGAACAGCATCCGCAATCCAACGCGATCACTCGTGCTGTGGGTGTTGGGGAAGAGCTGGAGATCGACAAGATCCGCGGCGACACGGAACCTGGCGACCGCTTCCTGATCTGCTCGGACGGGCTGACGAAATATGCCACCTTCCAAATCCTGGAGGATGCGCTGACCGGCACACCGCTGGAGACCGTCGGCGATCAGCTGATCCAGATCGCGCTGAACGGGGGCGGGGCGGATAATATTACCGCTGTGGTGATTGATGTCCTGTGACGCCGCCGTTTCCTGACGAAGGAAACGGGACAAACCACATGTGTTTTCCGAGCTGGAATTACCATAATATTCCGGCCCCCTGATCAGGGTTTTGCAGTCACCAGAATACGGCTGTCCAGCGAGCGGATCCGGCTGGAATCAGCCTCGTAGCTGGCCTGCAGGGCTTCGGCAAAACCTACCGCGCTTTCGGACGTCGGGCGCATGCCGTCAAACAGCGGTTCCGAGGAGTGCAAGACCACCACTTTGCTTTTCCCAAGGGTGCTGTCGTCAACCTTGAAAGCAATGCCGCCGCCGGTGGCGGATTCTTCCAGACTATAGGCGACCCTTACAGGAACTTCGCCGGCGGCACCGTCCCGCAGGCTGGCAACGGCATTGTCTTCGCGCGAGATATTGGGCAGCAAGTGGAACACATTGCCTGAAACATCCAGGATCGACACGGTCAGGTAACCCTCGGTCACATCGTCCGGCAGCACGATATCGATTACCGGGTTTTCGCCGACAAAAAAACGGCCCGACGGATTGGGCTCCACCGTTGTTCCGCCAACAGCGAATGCCACTTCGGCGCCGCCGGACGGGGCTTTGGGCAGATGCTGTTCGACAACACAAAGCGAGTCGTTCAGCACCTCAACATCCAGCACCACCTGGCGTTCATGCGCCAGCGCCCGCAGCGCATCAAACAATTCCAGCCGGGTAGCGGTGCTGGCGACGCGGCCGCTGATCAGCACCGGGTCGCCGGGCGCGTAACCGTCGTAATGGCCATTGCCGTCCCGCAGCAGCGGGCCGCAATCGGCAAAGGCCTCCATCACTGCCTTGACCTCGGCCACCGGCAGCATCGGCAGCTCAAACCGGATCTCGGCCTTGCCTTCCAAGGCGCCGGGCAGGCCGTTGCGGAACAGCTCGTTCAGCATTTCGGCCACGTTGGTGTCGTCGGTGGTGCCGGTGAGCCGCGCCTTGTTGTTGCTGACCACCAGGCGCCATTCGCGCAAACCCTCAAGCGGTTCAACCGTGTCGAGCACATCGGCGCCCCACGTGCCGGATATCGCGCCGGTGGCCAGGGTCAGATCGGCATCCTGGGACAGCGCCAAAAGTGCGTCCCGTGCGGCTTCGCTCGGCACGTTGCCAACGATCTGGACCGGACCATCGGCGGGTTTTTCGGCGATGAAAGAATAGGGGCGGGCGACTGGATAGGAGGGCTGGAGAACACTGTCGAGAATACCGCTGAAATAGGCACCGGCCCCGCCGCCGCCGAGCAGAAGCAAAACCGCCAAGGCCGCCCAAAGACCGCCGCGGCCGCCATTTGTTTCCTCTGCCTTGCCCTGAACCGGCTTGGCGGAGGGTTGCGGCGGCGGGGCGGGTTTGCTGGTCTGCGGCACGATAATGGTGGCGTCTTCAGCCGGGCCATCCAGGATATCCCCCAGGCTGCCGCCATCGGGATCATCCAGAAAGGCCAGAACTTCACCTGCATTCTGGAACCGCGCGTTCGGATCCGGGGCGCACATCCGCTCGATCAGGGTTTTGAAAGGCTCGGGCAGGCCTTCTGTGTCGAGAGGTTTTTGCTTGTTTTCAACTACTTCCATCGGATTGGCGCCAAGTTTCGGCGCCGCGCCGCGGAAGTTGGCCAAAAGCAGAGCCCCCAGCGAATAGATGTCCGAGCGGGCGTCGGTGTTTCCGCTCATCTGTTCCGGTGCGGCATAGGAGTATTTGCCGGCAAACTCGTTACCGACGATGGTCTGGGCGCCCGGATTGGTATCTTTGGCGATGCCGAAATCGATGATCACAGCCTCGGCCGGTTCACCGCCGCGCAGAATGATGTTGTCCGGGCTAAGGTCGCGGTGGACGATATTCCGGATGTGCGCTGCCTGCAGGCCCTGGACCACGCGGCGGCAAATCACCAGCAGGTCCTCAGCCGCCATCGGTCCCTGCTTCAGGCGCTTGTCGAGACCGGGGCCTTCGACATAGTCCATCAGCAGATAGATATGGCCGTCCGGCGTGCGGTGGTTTTCCGAATAGCGCACCACCGCAGCATGGCGGATTTCGCGGATATTCTCCTCGCGCGCCATCAAGACAGTAAAGTCCTCATTGGCGGCAAGTTCCTGTTTCAGCACCTTCAGCGCCACCAGGTTGCCGGAAATTTCCGAGCGTGCCTTATAGACATGAGACGTGCCGCCGCGGCCCAGCAGGCCTTCAATCCTGTAGGTATTGTTCAGCAGGTCACCCGGCTGGAACAAGTCGCCAGGGCGCGATTCAAGCATGGAAGTCTCCCTGGCCTTTCATCCGGCGCGGGTCGGGGCTGTGATCAGCCCAGAGCCTGGAATTCAACACGGCGGTTTTCGTCGGCGCGCGTATTGTTTTCGTTGTAAGGCGCAGTCTCACCCATGCCGATGGCCTTGAGCAAGCCGTCGTCCACACCGCAGGAGCTGATCAGGTGACGGCGCACTTCCTGCGCCCGCAGCAGCGACAGCCGTTCATTATAAGCCGCTGATCCAGAGCTGTCGGTATGGCCGATGATCTGGAACACGGTGCCATCAAGCGCCTTCATCGAGGCGCACATATTGGCCAGTTTCGGCGCCTGATCGGCGCGCAGCGCGGCGCTGTCAAAGTCAAAGGAGATCTGGACATTGATCTGGGTTTGCCGGTCGACCGGATTGTATTCCTCAGCCGCGGCGGCCACGGTTGCGGTTTCCTCCGCAGGATCCTCGGCCGCAGTTGCGCTGCTTGGCACGATCACAAGGCCGCGCGTCTTCTGCTTCTTGAAGGCTTCGGTGATTTCCTCGACCGACAATTCGCCGCCATTCGACTGCGCCTGAGCCAGCGGGGCGAAAATCAGGCCCGCACCCAGAACACTTGCAAAAATTCCTTTAAGGCGGATCATGCCCGGCGCCCTCCCCTGCCATTTCAACATGGCTGGCAGTCTATACCAGCACCTGCGGCCTGCCAATGGCAGGCAGAGTGAAGCGAGGGAAAAAAACACGGTGTTTCCGGCAAGTTGTAATCAGGGGGTTTACTGCCGCGCGGCGAGGGATTGAAATGGGCGCAAATGATCCGGGAGGGAAAATGCGGGTTCTGCCAGCAGTGATAATCGCCATTGGCCTTGTGCTGGCTCCGGCGGTTTGGTTCGGGCTCAGCTGGCTGCTGAGCGAAGAAGACTTCCAAGGGGCGGGCGGTGTTGATTCGACCGCGCGGATCGAGATCGAGATGCTGCGCCAGCAGGTCGAGGATCTGCAATCCCGGATGACGGACCTGCAGAGCGAGGTTGCCAGCCTGCCCGCTGGAGGGGCAGGCGGCGGCACCCCTTTTACCGATGACGCGGCGGGCGAGGCCGCAATCTGGAACCAGACCGGCGGCGCCGATCTGGATTACGCCCAGGTCGTGCTGATCGCTGACCGGCTGAACGTGAACCGCGGCCTGCGGGTCACAGGCGGCAAGTATCTGACAGAGAAACTGGGCCGCCCGCGGGAGGATTTGAACGATACCTGCCAGCCGATGACCAATGCGAACCTCAAGGAAAAGCTGGTGACCGAACAGGTCGGACCGATCCGGGTCAGCATGCTGCGCCCGGCGATCGAAAGCCTGAAGGTAGTGTTTGAAAACATCCGCCAGGCGGACCCGGACCTTTATGCCCGCATCAACACCGCCGGCGCGCTGTGTGTGCGCCGGATCCGCGGTACCGCAAATTCATTGTCCACCCACAGCTACGGCCTGGCCGTTGATCTGAATATCGACGGCAAGCTGGATAATTTCACCGACGGCAAGACCCAGCTGGGCCTGACCATCATGGCGGATTTCTTTTATGATCAGGGCTGGGTCTGGGGCGCCGGGTTCCGGCGCGAAGACAGCATGCACTTTGAGATCAGCCGCCGCCAGCTGGATGCGTGGATTGCGGACGGTCAGCTGTGATGGTGTTCCGCTGACCTGAAAATCAGCCTTCCAGCCCGTAAGCCTGCCGGATTCCCCGTTGGGTTCCAGGCCCGAAATTGCCATCAATGGCACCGGCATAAAAGTTGTTCTCCTTCAGTTTCAGCTGAAGAGAGCGCCGGGTTTGCGGAGTGAACATATTGGGCCGCTCGCTCAGCAGGTTGAGCACATCTGAACTGCCGCTGCGCAGAGCTGCATAAAGATAATGCGCTGAATCTTCCGGACCTTTCGACGGGATCAGACCGTCATCTATCAAGGCAGCGAAATTGAACTGGGCCTGCGGATGGCGCAGATCCGCGGCGCGTTCAAAAAAGGTCAGGGCTTTCTTCGGATTGGCAGGCAATCCCAGCCCGCCCTGGTAGTGCAAGAAGCCAAGGTCGTTGATCGCATCCGCAAAATCCTGCGCTGCAGCAGCCTGGTACAATTCCAACGCCTTGGCGGGGTCCGTTGCGACACCTGTGCCGCGTTCATAAAGCTTGGCCAGTTCGAACTGCGCTTCGGGAGAGCCGGCATCGGAAGCGCGCTGCAGAAAACCGACCGCCGCGGCGGGATCAAACCGGCCTTCATTGGGGTTGAGCCGGATATAGGCCAGGCCCAGCATCGAGCGGGTATCACCAAGATCCGCCAGCGCCAGCAGCTGCTCTTCCTGGTCGGGTTTCAGCGCCGCCCAGGCTTCGGAAGCATCTGCAACGGTGACCGGAGCATCATTCTTGCCCGGGCCGGCAAGATAGAAAGGCACACCGGTCAGTGAGCCATAAGTATGCGGTTCCTGCAGGTTAGCAGTGTTTTCCATCACCCGGTCGCGCACCTGGCGGAACATCAGGCTGATCTCCAGCCCCGGCTGCACCATTTTTTCTATCAGCGCAGTGGCATAGGGCGAATTGCTGCCGGAGCCGTCCAACGCCACCTGGCCGTCTTTGGCGGCAAAGGCCACCAGGGTGCCGCGGTCCGGATCGGCTGCTGCCATGCCGCCGCCGCCGCGGGTTGCTGCATTCGTTTCGGCAGCTTCACTGCTGCTTTGTTCCAGCGTAATGGAATCGCCCAGCGGGTTGTCGCGGCAGCTGTCGAGGATCACGATCCGCATCTTGCGGGCCCGGTCCACTGCCCCCAGCAGTTGTTTCAGCGACAAGGACTGGCGTTGCACATCGCGGTTGCTGGCCACCTGGGCATCAGCCGGGATCAGAAAATTCTCGCCCTGCACTTCAATCCCGTGGCCGGCGAAATAGACCAGAGCCAGATCCGCCACTTCGGAACGGAAAGTGAAATCCTCCAGCAGCTGCACCATGTCCGAGGTGCCGGGATCCAATGCGAGGCTGACGTCAAAACCGATCCCTTCCAGGGTGTCCGCCATTGCCACGGCATCGTTGCGGGTGTTCTCCAGCGGCGGCAGGTACTGGTAGTCCGCCACGCCGATAACCAGAGCAATGCGGTCGCTTGCGGCCTGCGCACCCGTTGCAACAAGCAAGCAGGCTGCGAAAATCAGAGGCTTGATGAGAAATGACATGCGAACACCCGGGCTGGCAGTTTCAGCTATGGCCCAATGTAGTCCGCTGCGGCAGCAAAGAAAAAGGAAATTCGCCGCCGCTGAAGGTGAAAAAACGGCCCCGCCCGGGTCGGGCGGGGCCGCTTGATTTCAGGTGCTTGCCATGCTGCCTGCGGCGCGCAGCCGCTCGCGCAGCTTTTCCAGGGTGACCCCGGCAGCTGCGGTCGGCAGATCGGCAGGCCCGGATTCAT
Organism: Leisingera sp. M658; assembly: GCF_025144145.1. NCBI lineage: Bacteria > Pseudomonadati > Pseudomonadota > Alphaproteobacteria > Rhodobacterales > Roseobacteraceae > Leisingera > Leisingera sp. M658. The sequence continues at coordinate 121,205 of NZ_CP083548.1, read as the reverse complement.
CAACTTGCGCCTGCACGCGCTTGTAGAAACCGGAGAGTCCGGACAGAGTCTGGATCACCAGATCAAAGTCCTGCAACGAGCGCAGTTCCTGGCTGGTCGGGGCGGTGCCGCGTTCCAGCACGTCCAGGACAACGTCTTCCAACGCTTGCATCTGGCTGCGCAACTGCTCCATCTCCCAGGCCGACGCGGCGCATAATTCGCCTAGGGCTTTGTCGGGGCGTTCCATGGTTATAGCCGCCCGACAACCTGTTCGATGGCCTGTTTCATCGTGGCCACCGTGAACGGCTTGCGGACAATGTTATTCAGGCCCAGCTGTTTGCCCATCTGGATCATTTCCGGCGTTGGTTTGCCGGTTACCAGAATGAAACCAACCCGCTGGGTTACCTGATGGCCGCGCACGGCCTGCAGCAGCCCCAGCCCGTCCATGCCCGGCATGTTGTAGTCCGACAGCACCAGATGAACTGGTGTTTGGGTCAGTTTTTGAAAGGCGGATTGGCCGGCGTTCTCGACCATATAGTTCTTGATGCCGATCTCATCCAGGCTTTGTGTGATGATCCCCCGGCTTGTCGACATGTCGTCAACGACCATAACGCGGAGAGAGTCTTTCAAGCTCATTTTTTCTTTCCTTCTGCTCTGCTTGCAGCCGCGGTCAGGTTTTCCTGCCTGCGGATGAGTTGACATAAGTGGTGATCCCGGCCGTCTTCAGCTGCTGCGCCGCCGGGCCTGACATGCGCTCGGAATGACCGATGAAGAGGTAACCGCCCGGGTTCAGGGCATTCTGAAAAGCGCTCCAGACCTTCTGCTGGGTTGGGTTGTCGAAATAGATCGCAACGTTCCGGCAGAAAATCGCATCGAACCTGCCGCGGAAGGGAAAAGGTTCGATCAGGTTCAGCACCCCGAAAGTGATCAGCTTGCGCAGGCTTTCGGGAAAGCGTCCGTCGGGATCGCGTTTGGGCACCAGCTTGCTGTATTTTGTATCAATCTGGGCCAGCTCGTCCTCGGGGTACTTCGCCGCCTGTGCGTGCTGCACCACAACCGGGTCGATATCGGTGCCCAGGATTTTGAAATCCAGCTGCGCCGCTTCGGGACAGATATCCAACACGGTCATGGCAATCGAATAGGGCTCCTGCCCGTTCGAGCAACCCGCCGACCACAGCCGCACCCGGCCGCCGCGGCGCGCCTGATCGATCAGCGGCGGCAGCACGTCGTTGCGCAGCGTCTCGAAATGGTGCGGCTCCCGGAAGAAATGGGTCACATTGGTGGTCAGCAGCGACAGCAGCCCGCTGCGTTCCTGGTCGGCATTGGGGCCGTCCAGGCTGGCAAGGTAGTCCTTGAATTTGGTGATGTTGCGCTGGCGCAGCTTGCGGGCCAGGCGTGAAGACACCAGGGGCTTTTTGCTGGCCGCCATGGCCAGGCCGAAGTTTTTATGCGCGAACTGCGCAATGGCTTCGAATTCCTGGTCCGACAGCGAAAAGCTCTCTGTGCTTGGGGAGATGGAACCTGCTGCGCTCACGGCATCACCTGCTCCGGAGCCGAGATCACCGCATCGAGATTGATGATGCGCACCATGGTGTCATCATGCGAGATGATGCCCTGGATGTACTCCATCGTGTTGCGGCTATCGACCGGCGGAGTGTCCTGAATGTCGTCCGGATTGATCGAGATAATCTCGGAGACCGACTCGGCCAGCAGGCCAACCGGCTTGCCATGCACCGAAACGACGATGACGACATTGCGTTCGCTGGCTTCGGTTTGCTGCAGGCCGAAACGGGCGGACAGATCGTAGATCGGGATCACCGCACCGCGCAGGTTCATCACCCCCAGCACGTCGGCCGGAGCATGCGGCAGGATCGTCACCGGTGACCAGCGCCTGATCTCGCGAATTTGGGTGATCTTCAGGCAGAAGGCCTGCCCGGCCACGGTGAAGCTGACAAACTCGCTGTGTTCAGCGTGTTTCACTTCCTGATCGGTATGCTTCGCTTCAGCTTGCATTGCTCATTCTCCGCTCGGTGTCAAAGGCGGCCGCTGTGGGCGAGGCCGCAATGATGCTTTCAGGGTCCAGGATCATGGCGATCTTGCCGTCTCCAAGGATGGTTGCTGCGGCAACGCCCGCGATTTCCCCGCAGACGCCGTCCAGGCTTTTGATCACCACCTGGCGCTGGTCGTGGATATCATCGACTGCCAAGGCGCAGCGCTGGCCGGTTTCGGTTTCCACCAGCAGATAGACGCCGGCCTGCCGGTCGCTTTCGCGGTACAGCCCCAGGCTGCCGGCAACGTCGCAGATGGGCACGAAATTGCCGCGGATCGACAGCAGGGTGCCGTCGGCGCCGAGGCTGTTGATCATGTCATCGCTGCCGCGCATGGTTTCGACGATAGAAGTAATCGGCACCACCATGGTCTGGTCAGCGACCGACACCACCATGCCGTCCATCACCGCCAAGGTCAGCGGCAGGATGATCGTGAACGTTGACCCCTTGCCGGGTGTGGAGGAGATGTTGATGCGGCCGCCGAGGCCGGTCACCGCATTCTTCACCACATCCATACCGACACCGCGTCCGGAGAGGTTTGACACCTCCTTGGCGGTGGAGAAGCCAGGCGCGAACAGGAGATTGTCGATCTCGCCGTCAGTCAGCTCGGCATTTTCCGGGATCAGGCCCTTCTCAATGGCGATCTGTTTGACCCGCGGGCGGTTCACACCGGCCCCGTCATCCTTGATTTCAATGCAAACACTTCCAGAACGATGGGAAGCTGACAGCCGTATTTCACCGACTTTCGATTTCCCGGCGGTTTCCCGGTCCTCGGGTTTTTCGACCCCGTGGTCCACCGCATTGCGCAGAATATGCGTCAGCGGGTCGGACAGCCGTTCGATCACCGTCTTGTCGACCTCGGTGTTTTCGCCCTCATTCACGAGTTTACAGGTTTTACCTGTCGCAGCCGAAGCTTCCCGGACGATCCGGGCCATGCGCTGGAACAGCGGTTTCACCGGCTGAGCACGGATTGCCATGACACCTTCCTGGATGTCGCGTGCGAGGTTTTTGAAACCTTCGAGCTCTGTTTCAACGTCCCGTGTATCAGAGACATCGAGGTTGGCGATTTGCTGCGCCAGCATCGAATGGTTGATGATAAGCTCCCCGACAGCGTTGATCAGCCGGTCCACCCGCTCGAGCTCGACGCGGAGCGTGGGCTTGGGACCGCCGCGCTGCTCCTGCTTGCCGCTCTCGGCTTTCGGGGCCGATGCCTTTTCTTCGGCAGGTGCCGGCTTGGCTTCGGGTTCAGGTGCGGGGACCGGCGGTTCAAAAGGGACTGCGGGCGCCTCCCCTTCTGTTGTGTCCGCTGCGGGCGGAGCATCAGGTGCGCTGAACATGGCGTCCAGGGCAGCCAGTGCATTGGCTTCCGCTTCCGCGTCGCCTTCGCCATCGATCGACAACTCGCAGAGACCTTCGACAAATTCGAAGACTGCCTCGACAATCGACCGGGAGTCCTTGGTCACCAAAGTGATGTCCCAGGCCAGGTAGCTTTCGCTCATATCCATTGCGTCAAAGCCGGGCAGCTCGTTTTCGTCAAGCTTTACGGTCAGATCGCCCATGTCCTTAAGCGCCTGGAACAGGAAGAACGGCTCATTGCCGGTACCGTACATTTCCTTCAGCGGCTGGAACCGGATCCGGTAGGTTTCCTCCTGCGGCTCTGCCGGTGCTTCCGGCACAATGCCCAGATCTGCCACCGGCGCCGGAGCGCCAAGCCCCATCGGCTCGAAGGTGAGGTCTTCCTCTTCTTCGGGGATGTATTCATCCAGCGCTGCCAGCAGCGTATCATTGTGCGCTTCGTCTATCTCGCCACCGTCCCGGGCGGCTTCGACCAGCGCCGACAGTTGATCGCTGGAGCGCAGCAGCAGCTGGATCAGCTTTGCGTCCAGCTCCATCCGGCCGGCGCGCACCTCGTCAAAGACGGTTTCAAACCGGTGGGCAAAGGCCACCAGGTCGTCCAAGCCAAAGGCCCCGGCACCGCCTTTGATCGAGTGCACGGCGCGGAAGATTGCATTGACTGTCTCAGGGTCGTGATCGCCTCCTTCGATGGCGGTCAGCCCCTCATCCGTTGCTTCAAGGAGCTCTTCGCACTCCTCAAAGAAGGTATCCTGAATCGAACCCGACATCTTAGGCCGCAGCTCCTGTCACACGCTTGAGAGCGAAGATCAAAGAGGCATCGTCAAACGGCTTGGTGATCCAGCCGGTGGCGCCGGCGCCACGGGCGCGGGATTTCAGTTCAGGTGCGCTTTCAGTGGTCAGCACCAGAATCGGCACCTTGGAATTTATTCCGGTGCCGCGCAGCTCCTCAATCACGCCGAAACCGTCGAGGTTGGGCATGTTGATGTCGGTGATCACAACGTCCGGATCCACATCCGGGTACATGTCTACACCTTCTCGGCCATCAACCGCGCAGTGGTATTCAAATCCGGCCTCTTCCAGGGTCGCGGCCAGAAGATTCCGGATGGTGCGGGAATCGTCGATTGCCAGAACTTTGGTTTTCATGCTGTTTCCTCGTCTTCAAAACGGTTGGGCTCCAGCCCCAGAAGCGTCAGGGACTTGCGGCAGGGTTCGGTTATATTGGTGACTGAGAAGCCCACCCCCTCGGACCGCCACTGCTGCTCTGCACCAAGCAGAAGCTGCAGACAGCGCGAGGGCATCAAGGCAACGCCGCGGCAGTCAACCTCGACTGCTTTGGAGCGTGCCCCTTGAAGAAAGGCGATCAGCGAATCCAGCTCCGCGAAGGCGTTGGGCAGATCCAAAATATGTTTTTGCGTTTCCGTAGTCATTGTCGGCGATTCGCACCCCCGTTGTCGGCGATCAATTCGAGTTCGATGAAGCAATTGATATGCGGCGGGCCTTAACATTTGATTGCCGCCTCACCCGCACGGAGGGGGATTCATAAGGAGTTCGGGTGCAATTCAGCCAGGGAAATCCCGTCAATTTTTATTTGTGCTGCCACGCGTTGAGAATCACCTGCCGGCTGCAGCCGGGGAGCAGCGCAATCCAAGTGCAGCCTGTGCGTGTATCTTTACCCGGCCTTTACGGAGTGACGCTTTTGCGCTGCAGAAATCAGCAACTTTTTGCTTTGCCACAGGAAGGATCTGCCCCTCCGTAAGCCGCAAATTAATATATGCGGCGCATCCTGAGAAACATCATCTTTTGCGGGAGCCTAGACCGCAATGCTCTTAGGAGGACGGAATGAAAGCGCTAAAATCGCTCAAACTGGCACATAAATTGCCGCTGTTTATTGTTGGGTTCGGTGTGCTCGTGACGGCGATTCTCGTCACGATCAGCACGATCAGTTTCCAAAACAGTGCGGAGAAGAACGCCGAAGACCAGTTCCGCTCCATGGTGGCGGACCGGAAGTATTCGGTACAGACACTGCTGGATGGAATCCATGCGGATGTGCAGACCCTGGCGGCCGTGCCGTCGACTGCTACCGCGATCGAATGGCTGACGATGACCTGGAACGATCTGGACGGAAATCCGGGGCAGATCCTGCGTCAGGCCTATATTGACGACAACCCGAATCCGCTTGGTCAGAAACATCTGCTGGCGCGTGCAAAAGGTGACTCGCCTTATCACATGCATCACGAAAGCTTTCATCCGGCGTATAAGACTTTGATCGAAAGCAAGGGCTACTATGATGCCTTTCTGATCAATCTGGCCGGGGACATCGTTTATTCGGTGTTCAAGGAAAGTGATTTCGGAACCAACATGATGACCGGCCCGTACAAAGACTCAGGCCTAGCAAAAGTGTACAGCTCTGCCCTGGAAGGCAGCCGCGGCGAAGTGTTCTTTGCCGATTTGGAGCCCTATGCGCCTTCTGCCGGCGCAGCCGCGGCCTTTGCTGCGGCGCCAGTTGTAAACGACGCCAATCTGACGGTCGGCGTGCTTGCAGTTCAGATTCCGGTGAATTTGCTGGGGGCCATTGTCAACAATGAGCAAGGCTTGGGGCAGACCACCCAGATCTACCTGGCAGGCTCTGACATGAAAGCGCGGACCAGATCACGGTTTGACGGCGGTTTCGAAGTGCTTTCTCAATTGCCTTCGACCGAGCAGGTGACAACAGCCTTTGACGGTGAATCCCATGTGCAGAAGGGCGTTCCGGGTCTGAACGGGCATCCGGTACTCGCCTATTCCGAGCCGCTGCCGCTGGAATTCGCAAACTGGGCCATCATTGCCGAACAGGACTGGGCCGAATTGATGGCTCCGGCAGTCAAAAAACGCAACATGCTGCTTCTTGCGTCAGTGATCTGTGCGGCTGGCATGTCCTTCTTCGGCTGGCTGTTCGCCCGCTCCATCACCCGGCCGATCGACCGGATCTGCAATAATATGGAAGCCGTGTCGTCCGGTAATCTCGACACCGATATCGAAGCCGCAAACCGCAGCGATGAAATCGGCAAGATCGGCAAAACCCTTGTCTCAATGCAGGACGACCTGAAACTGGCCCGCGCCGCGGAAGAGGAACGCGCAGAAATGCAGCGGCAGCAGCAAGATGTTGTCGAAAGCCTGAGCGCCGGGCTGATGCAATTGGCCGAAGGCGATTTTTCCCAGCCGATCAAAAACGCGTTTCCACAGGAATACGAGCAGCTGCGGGAGAACTACAACAGCACTGTCAGCAACCTCAGCTCTACCGTCCGGCAGGTGATTGAAGCCTCGGGAAGCATCCGTAATGGCGCCGCTGAGATCAGCCAGGCGTCGGACGACCTGTCGCACCGCACCGAAAGCCAGGCGGCTACGCTGGAAGAGACAGCTGCGGCGCTGGATGAGCTGACTGCGTCGGTGAAATCCGCCGCCGAAGGCGCCCGCAGCGTTGAAAGCACCATGGCCGAGGCCCGGACCGAAGCGGAGAACAACCGGGAAGTTGTGCAAAGCGCCGTGTCCGCAATGACCGAGATCGAGCAGTCCTCGAACCACATCTCGCAAATCATCTCGGTGATTGACGACATCGCCTTCCAAACCAATCTGCTGGCGCTGAACGCCGGCGTTGAGGCGGCGCGGGCCGGCGAGGCAGGCAAGGGCTTTGCCGTGGTCGCCAGCGAGGTGCGGGCGCTGGCGCAGCGGTCCTCGGATGCAGCGATGGAGATCAAGACGCTGATCGGCGACAGTTCCAAACAGGTGGATCGCGGCGTTGAATTGGTCGGAAAGGCCGGCGAGGCGCTGCAAAGCATCGTCGAGCAGGTCACCCATATCTCGCAGCTGGTCTCCGGCATTGCCGAAGGCGCGGCCGAACAGTCAACCGGTTTGCACGAAATTAACACCGGCGTCACCCAGCTGGATCAGGTGACACAGCAGAATGCGGCGATGGTGGAAGAAGCCACTGCGGCCGGGCACATGCTGAACACGGATGCCGGCAAGCTGTCCGAACTGGTCGCCCATTTCCGTGTGGCCGGCGGCAGCGCAGCACCCGCTCCGGCCCGTGCCGCCGCTCCGGCGGCCAAACCTGCGCCCTCGGCACATGGCGAGGCGGATTGGGAGATTGAAGCCAGCCCGGTGCCAGCCGCCGCGGCCGCCAGCGGCAACGCCGCGCGCGATCTATGGCAGGACTTTTAAACACACACCGAAGGCGCCGCGGCTTTGGTTGCGGCGCCTTCACACATGTCAACCTGTGCCTGCAATTCTGAGGGCATTGCAAATTGACTGGGGATCCCATTGTCTTCGCGAAACTTATTGATCATTACCACTGACCGCAGCTTTGCCCGGAATTTGCAAAGCTACATGGAATCTGCCTATCCCGGCATGAAGGTTCTCTTGGCCAACAATCTGATGATGGCCTACAATCAAGCAGAGGCCGCACAACCGGTTTTTGCTTTTGTGGAAGACGGTTTTTCCAAACTGCCTGAATTCGAAATGATGATGGCGCTGTTTTCCGCCATGGATACCCGATGGGTGGCCGTCATGGACACTCAAGGCGCGACGCCGGCCAGAAAATCCTCGCCGCTGCTGGATGTCGGGGCGGGCATCTTCGAACTGACAAAAGCGGATCATCCCAGCCAGTTTGCCCAGTATTTCGACATGATGATCAATGCGCCGCGGCGCAGCGCCCGTGCGGCCCCGGGTGCATCCGCTGCCCGGCCCTCTGCCGCAGCAGCTGCCAGCAAAAAGCTGATCCTGATCGGGTCTTCTACCGGCGGTGTCGAAGCTTTGCGCAGCATTCTGGTCGGCTTCCCCTTTGACTGCCCGCCGACGCTGATCGTGCAGCATACCGGCAAGAACTTCGGATCCGGCCTGGTGTCGCTTCTTGACCGGCTGTGCCCGGCGCGGGTGCGTGCTGCCGAAGACGGAACAACGCTGGAACCGGGCTATGTCTATATTGCTGCAGGCCAGCGCCGCCACATGGGGCTGAGCAGCCGCAAACCACTGCGCCTGCGGATGAAGGAAGGGCCTGATATTTCCGGACATACTCCGTCTGTTGACGCTCTGTTCACCTCTGCCGTGCCATATGGGAGGGAGGTTGTGGCCACCATCCTGACCGGCATGGGCCAGGATGGCGCCAGGGGGCTTTTGGAATTGCGCAAGGCCGGCGCGAAAACATTTGCCCAGGACGAAAAGTCTTCGGTTGTCTACGGGATGCCCAGGGTCGCCTGGGATATCGGCGCCGCACAGAAGCAGGTGCCGCTGCCGCAGATGGCCAGCACACTGCTACAGGCGAGCAAAGCCTGAACGCACCACAGGAAGGAACCAAAACATTGACCACTGTTTTCGCCAACTCAAAGTCTGTAACGGTTCTGCAGGGGGAATACCGGGTGGCCACAGATCCGAAGATCGTGTTTTCTACGGTGCTCGGCTCATGTATCGCGGCCTGCATTTACGATCCGGAAAACGGAGTGGGCGGAATGAATCATTTTCTGCTCGCCAACGCCCGTCAGGGCGGCGCAGCCAATGCCCGTTACGGCATCCATGCGATGGAACTTCTGATCAACGGCGTTCTGAAGAAGGGGGCAATCCGTTCCAATCTGAAGGTCAAAGTGTTCGGCGGGGCCAAGATGTCCGCAAATCTGTCGGACATCGGCGCGGCCAATGCCGATTTTGTGCAGCGGTTCCTGCGGGATGAAGGCATCCCTTGCATCTCTTCCAGTGTTGGTGGCACCTCGGCACGCCGGGTGCGGTTCCATGCGTGCTCTGGCGCAGCCCAGCAGACCCACGTGAAGGACGACCGCAAGCTCGGCGAATTGGAGCAGCGCGCCGCCGCACGGCCGGTTCCGGCCCCGGCTCCGGCAGGCGGAAGTGCAGGTGCGGTCGACCTTTTCTGACTTAGACCGCCGGCAAGGAACAGCTTGGGCATCCGAAATTTTCGTTTGCCCGTGCCTGCCTGCAGAGGTAGGTCCTAAGAGTGATGACGACAATCCAGGCTGCAGTTTTGGCATTCCTGGTTCCGCCTGGAGCCTGGCGGGGCCTTTTGATGCCTGTCGTCTTGCTTTTGGGCTTGGCATCCATGGTGCAGGCGCAGATCACGGTCTTCGCGGCAGCCAGCACCAAAACAGCGCTGGATGAGGCCGCAGCAGCCTACATGGCTGAAACCGGCCGGTCCGCTGCTTTGTCTTACGCAGGCTCCCCGGCTTTGGCACGGCAGATCCAGCTTGGCGCCCCGGCGGATGTCTACATCTCAGCCAATCCCGGATGGATGGACGTGTTGCAGCAAGACGGGCTGATTGTTCCTGCCTCACGGTTGGATCTGCTGACAAACCGGCTGGTTTTGATCGCTCATGGAGCAGATGCCGCGCCGATGGACCTGGAAACCGCCGACCTCGGTGCGCTGCTGGGGGAAAACCGGCTTGCCATGGCGCTGGTCGAAGCGGTGCCGGCCGGGATCTACGGCAAAGCCGCGCTGACCGCATTGGGGCAATGGCCCTCTATTGTGTCCAAAACCGCCCAAGCCGCCAATGTGCGCGCCGCGCTGGCGCTGGTCGCATCGGGCGAAGCGCCAATGGGCGTGGTTTATGCCTCGGACGCTGCTGCAGGCAGCAATGTCACAGTGGTTGCCGTGTTTCCCGAGGACAGCCATCCCCCGGTCATCTACCCCGCCGCGGCAATCTCAAGCGGCAATGCGGCTGAGGCCCAGGCGTTCTTAAACTATTTGCGCAGCCCGGCGGCCCGCGGCATCTTTCTGCGCCACGGGTTCGGAGTGCCTGATCCGTGAACGCTGAGGCCGCATGGCTGGGTCCCGAGGAGTGGCAGGCAGTGATGCTGTCACTGCGGGTCTCGCTGTGGGCAACACTGGCCGCGCTGCCGCTGGCGGTGTTTGTAGCCTATGCGCTGGCACGCTGGCAGTTTCCCGGCAAGCAGCTCGTGAACAGCCTGGTGCATCTGCCGCTGATCCTGCCACCGGTGGTGACCGGCTATCTGCTTTTGATGGTGTTTGGCACCAAGGGGCCAATCGGCGGCGCGTTGCAGCAGATTGGTATCGTCTTTGCTTTCCGCTGGACTGGCGCTGCGCTGGCCGCGGGTATTATGGCCTTTCCTCTGATGGTCCGGGCGATCCGCCTGTCGGTTGAGGCGGTGGACCCCAAGCTGGAACAGGCTGCCGCCACGCTGGGTGCCTCGCGGGCGCTGTGCTTTGCCACTGTCACCCTGCCGATGATCCTGCCGGGGCTGATTGCCGGCACCGTGCTGGGGTTTGCCAAGGCAATGGGGGAATTCGGGGCCACAATCACATTTGTTTCAAGCATTCCGGGACAGACGCAGACCTTGCCGTCGGCGATTTACACTTTCCTGCAGGTGCCAGGCGGTGAGACCGCAGCATTGCGGCTGACGCTGGTGTCGATTGCTATCGCATTGACTGCGCTGCTGCTGTCAGAACTGCTGGCGCGCAGGGTTGCTGACCGGGCAGGGGGACGCTGATGCTGACTGTCTCGCTACGGCATGCGCTGCCGGGGTTCGGGCTGGATGTGCAATTCGAGGCGCCACCAGGTGTCACCGTGCTGTTCGGCCGCTCCGGAACCGGCAAGACAACCGTGATACAGGCGGTGGCCGGCCTGTTGCGTCCGGATCAGGGGCGGGTGGCTCTGGACAGGGAGGTGCTGTTTGATACCACACAGCGGCACTGGCTGCCGCCGCACAAGCGCCGCATGGGCTATGTGTTTCAGGAGGGCCGGCTGTTCCCGCATCTGACCGTGCGGCAGAACCTGGCGTTCGGGCAATGGTTTGCGCCGCGGGGTGCCAAGCGGGAGAGCCTGGACCGGGTTGTGGAGATGCTGGGCATTGGTCCTCTGCTGCAGCGCCGTCCCGGGCTGCTGTCAGGCGGCGAGAAGCAGCGGGTTGCAATTGGCCGGGCGTTGCTGGCGGCGCCGCGGATGATCCTGGCGGATGAGCCGCTGTCAGCTTTGGATGAGGCGCGCAAGGCGGAAATCCTGCCCTATTTTGAGCGGTTGCGCGACGAGATCGGCATTCCGATGCTTTATGTCAGCCACTCTGCAGCGGAAGTGGCACGGCTGGCCACCACGGTTGTGGTGCTGCAGGACGGCAAGGTGCAGCGGCAAGGAACCGCGGCGCAGGTGCTGGGAGACTCTGCCGTCATGCCCGCAGGGGTTCGGGCCGCCGGGGCGCTGCTGGAGGCATGTGTTGCCAGTCACCACAACGACGGGCTGACAGAACTCGACGCGGGCGGTGTCCCGCTGTTCCTGCCGCAGATCGCAAAAGCTGTGGGCAGTGTGGTACGGGTCAGGATCTCGGCGCATGAGGTGATCCTGTCACGCCAGCGCCCCGAAGGTCTCTCGGCGCTTAACATTCTGCCCGGCACGATTGAGCATATCCGCACTGGCGACGGTCCGGGGGCCATGGTCTCGCTGCAAACGCCCGCCGGGCGGGTGCTGGCCCGGGTCACCCGGCGTTCTGCCCAGGCCTTGGGGCTGGAGGCGGGAGTGGAGTGCTTTGCTGTGGTCAAGACCGTCTCCATCGCGCCGGAGGATATCGGCGGGGGCGGATAGGGCAGCCCGCGTCTTCAAAAATACCAAAACAATCCTTCAAGCATTCTTGATACGGAATTAAGTTCGGTTGCGTGGCGCAGGCCGCTATCAATGTGGCAGCAGTTCAGCAGGAAAGGCAGCCCATGACCAAACGATCCTATTACGCACCGGAAGGCGGGCTGCCGCCGCAGACCCAGCTGCTGACCGACCGCGCGATGTTCACCGAGGCCTATGCGGTGATCCCCAAAGGCACGATGAGCGACATCGTGACCAGTTTTCTGCCGTTCTGGGACAAGGCCCGGTTCTGGGTCTTGTCACGGCCATTGTCCGGATTTGCCGAAACATTTTCGCAGTATATCGCTGAGGTTCAGCCAGGCGGCGGCAGTGATCGTCCCGAAACCGAAGCGGGCACTGAGGCGGTGCTGTTTGTGGTGCAAGGTGCGATGACCCTGACCATTGACGGCACTGCGCATGAAATGGAGGAGGGCGGCTATGCCTTCCTGCCGCCGCATGCCAATTGGAGCTTGCGCAACAATGGCGATGCGCCGGTCCGGTTCCACTGGATCCGCAAGGCGTATCAAGCTGTTGCCGGGCTGGACACCCCCGAAGCCTTTGTCACCAATGAAAATCATGTCGATCCGACCCCGATGCCGGGGACCGAAGGTAAATGGGCAACAACGCGGTTTGTCGATCCGAACGATCTGCGCCACGATATGCATGTGACGATCGTGACTTTCGAGCCCGGTGCGGTGATCCCGTTTGCCGAGACCCATGTGATGGAACACGGGCTTTATGTGCTGGAGGGCAAGGCGGTGTACCGGCTGAACCAGGATTGGGTCGAGGTTGAGGCCGGCGATTACATGTGGCTGCGTGCCTTCTGCCCGCAGGCCTGTTATGCGGGCGGCCCGGGCAAATTCCGCTATCTGCTGTACAAGGATGTGAACCGGCACATGCCGCTGGCGCCGCTGCGCTGAGCGGCGGCGGGAGCGCCCGGCCCTGATATGTGCCCGGGCGCTGCCCGGCTGTTCAGCCGGGCAGGGTTTCCACAGTTGCAGGCGCGCCCAATCCATATGACAGTTTCTGCGCGGCGTCCTTGACCAGGGCGCCGATGCCGTTGATGCCGCCGTCCGGCATCCGCGCGGTTGGGCCGGAGATGGAGATCCCCGCCAGCACTTCACCCTGCATGCCAAAAACCGGCGCCGCAACGCAGCGCATTCCCGGCGCCTTTTCTTCGTCATCAAAAGACCAGCCTCGGGTGCGGATCTGCGTGAGGTCAGCACGTAGGGCATCCGCTGAGGTGAGCGTTTTCGCCGTGAACCTCTCCAGCGTCCGGCCGCGCAGAAAGCGGATCAGACGGTCCTCTCCGAAACAGCTGAGCAGCGCCTTGCCGATGCCGGAGGCGTGCATTGGGGAGGTCGTTCCCGGCGGGAAGAATGCACGGATCGATTCATGCGTTTCCACCTGGCTCACAAACATCACATCGCCATTGCGTTCGATCCCGAGGTTAGAGGTTTCGCCAGTGGCCTCCATCAGTTCCCGCATCACCGGCCGTGCCCGTTCGATCACACTGGAGCGGCGCAGAAAGGCGGAGCCGAGCCGGAACGCCATCGCACCGATGTGCCAGGTCTGCGACTGCGGCTCCATCTCGACAATCTGGCGCGCCTCCAGGGTTGCCAGCACCCGGTACATGGTGGCCGCCGACTGATCCAGCGCGAAAGAGAGTTCTGTCAGTGTCATACCGTTGGCGCCGGCCAACGCGTCCAACACATCCAGCGCCCGGTCCAGCGACTGGATCGTGGCTGGCTGGCTGGCGGAATCAAAGCTTTTCGGGCGGCCTTTGCGGCGTGGCGGTTGAGGCATTTTCAGGTCTTCTTGGGCAATTCAAACAGCAGCTTATGGATAAAACTGAAAATCAGTTCTGTACAGTGAAAAAATACAATCATTTGTTTTTCCACGGATAAATCGTTGCGAACCACCTTTTGAAATCGTTTTTCAAAAAAGTATCTCCACGCATATCTCCCCCTTACAGTGAAGGAAATCGCCACAGGAGGGCACAAAATGAGCTTTCAAAATCCGGTTTTCATCCCCGGTCCGACCAATATGCCCGAAGTGCTGCGCAAAGCAGTGGACATGCCGACGCTGGACCACCGCTCGCCGCTGTTCGGTCAGATTCTGCATCCGGCACTGGCCGGCGTGAAGAAGGTTCTGAAAAGCGAGACCGCCGAAATCTTCGTCTTTCCGTCGACCGGCACCGGCGGCTGGGAAACCGCGATCACCAACACGCTGAACCCAGGTGACAAGATTTTGGCTGCCCGCAACGGCATGTTCAGCCACCGCTGGATCGATATGTGCCAGCGTCACGGGCTGAATGTTCAAGTCGTTGAGACCCCTTGGGGCGAGGGCATTCCAGCCGACCGCTACGAGGAAATCCTGACCGCCGACAAGGGCCACGAAATCAAGGTGGTTCTGGCCACCCATAACGAGACCGCAACCGGCGTTAAATCCGACATCGCCGCCGTCCGCCGGGCACTGGATGCCGCTGGCCACCCGGCGCTGCTGTTTGTGGATGGCGTGTCCTCGATCGCTTCGATGGACTTCCGCATGGACGAATGGGGCGTCGATATTGCCGTCACCGGCTCGCAAAAGGGCTTCATGCTGCCGCCTGGACTGGCCATTGTCGGCTTCTCTCCCAAGGCTATGAAGGCTGCCGAGACGGCGACCTTGCCGCGCACCTTCTTTGATATCAAGGACATGGCCGCCGGTTATGCCAACAGCGCCTATCCCTACACGCCCTCTGTCGGCCTGCTGAACGGTCTGAACATGGCCTGTGGTATGCTGCTGAACGAAGGGCTGGAGAACGTCTTTGCCCGGCACCACCGGATTGCCGAAGGCGTTCGCGCTGCGGTCAGCGCCTGGGGGCTGGAACTGTGCGCCGTGTCGCCGGATGTCTGCTCCGACAGTGTCAGCGCCATCCGCACGCCGGACGGGTTTGATGCCAACAAGTTTGTGAGCCTGGCAGCCGAGAAATACGGCGTCGCCTTTGGCACCGGCCTGGGCGAGGTCGCAGGCAAGGTGTTCCGCATCGGCCATCTGGGCAGCCTGACCGATGTGATGGCGCTGTCGGGCATTGCCACCGCCGAAATGGTCATGGCCGACCTTGGCCTGAACATCCAGCTGGGTTCTGGCGTGGCAGCGGCACAGGATTACTACCGCGGCAACACCGCCAACAGCGCCAAGGCTGCCGCCTGATGAAGGATAACACTATGTATATCCCCACTTACGAGGACATGCTGGCCGCGCATGAGCGTATCCAGCCGCATATCCGGCGCACGCCGGTGCGCACCTCGGCATATCTAAATGAACTGACCGGCGCTGATCTATTCTTTAAATGCGAGAACTTTCAGGAGCCGGGAGCCTTCAAGGTGCGCGGCGCCAGCAACGCGGTTTTCGGACTGGATGAGGTCCAGGCTGCCAAGGGTGTGGCGACGCATTCCTCGGGCAACCATGCCTCCTGCCTGTCTTATGCCGCAATGCGGCGCGGCATCCCGTGCAACGTGGTGATGCCGCGCACCGCGCCGCAGGCCAAAAAGGACACCGTGCGCCGCTATGGCGGCAAGATCACCGAATGCGAGCCGTCCACCAGCTCGCGCGAGGAGACCTTTGCCAAGGTGCAAGCGGAGACCGGCGGCGATTTCGTGCATCCTTACAATGACCACCGCGTCATTGCGGGGCAGGGCACCTGCGCCAAGGAGTTTGTGGAACAGGCTGATGGCCTCGACATGGTAGTGGCCCCGATCGGCGGCGGCGGCATGATCTCGGGCACCTGCCTGACACTGTCGACGTTGGCGCCGGAAACCCAGGTGATCGCAGCGGAACCGGAGCAGGCCGACGACGCCTACCGCAGCTTCAAGGCGGGTTACATCATCGCCGATGATGCGCCCAAGACCATTGCCGACGGGCTGCTGGTACCGCTGAAGGAGCTGACCTGGCACTTCGTCAGCAATCACGTCAGCGAGATCTACACCGCGTCGGACGCGGAGATCATCGATGCGATGAAGCTGATCTGGAAGCACCTGCGGGTCGTGATGGAGCCGTCCAGCGCGGTGCCGCTCGCTACCATTCTGAAAAACAAGGATGCCTTCGCTGGCAAACGCGTGGGCCTGATTGTCACCGGCGGCAATGTCGATCTCGACACGCTGCCCTGGATGAACAGCTGATTTTGGGAGTTACCACAATGAACGCACAGACCAAATTTGACGACCTCGAAGTCGGCTATGATGTCCCGGCGATCCCGGGCATGGATGAGGCTGACATCCAGACCCCGGCGCTGGTGCTGGACCTGGACGCGCTGGAGCGCAACATCAAGAAGATGGGCGACTATGCCAAGGCGCACGGCATGCGCCACCGGGTGCACGGCAAGATGCATAAATCGGTGGATGTGGCCAAACTGCAGGAATCTCTGGGCGGCGCGGTTGGCGTCTGCTGCCAGAAGGTATCTGAGGCAGAGGTTTTTGCCCGCGGCGGCATCAAGGACGTTCTGGTCTCGAACCAAGTGCGCGACCCGCAGAAGATCGACCGTCTGGCCCGCCTGCCCAATCTGGGTGCGCGCACCATTGTCTGCGTCGATGATATCGACAATGTGGCCGACCTGTCGGCAGCAGCGCAGAAGCATGGCACCCAGTTGGAAGTCCTGATTGAGATCGACTGCGGCGCGGGGCGCTGCGGCGTGACCACCACCGAGGCTGTTGTGATCATCGCCAAAGCTGTGAACGCGGCCGAGAACCTCAAGTTCACAGGCATTCAGGCCTATCAGGGTGCGATGCAGCACATGGACAGCTACGCAGACCGCAAGGCCAAGCTGGACATCGCCATCGCCCAGGTTGCCGATGCGGTTGAGGGCCTGAAGGCCGAAGGCATCGACTGCGAGCTGGTGTCCGGCGGCGGCACTGGCTCCTACTACTTTGAATCAAACTCCGGCGTGTACAACGAACTGCAGTGCGGCTCTTACGCCTTCATGGACGCCGATTACGGTCGCATCCTGGACAAGGACGGCAACCGGATCGACCAAGGTGAGTGGGAAAACGCCTTCTTCCTGCTGACCCAGGTGATGAGCCACGCCAAATCCGACAAGGCCATTGTTGACGCCGGCCTCAAAGCGCAGTCGGTGGACAGCGGGCTGCCCTTCATCTTTGGCCGCGACGACGTGGAATACATCAAATGCTCGGACGAGCACGGCGTGGTTTCCGACCCGAACGGCGCGCTGAAAGTGGGCGACAAGCTGCGCCTGGTGCCGGGCCACTGCGACCCCACCGCCAACGTGCATGACTGGTACGTCGGTGTCAGAGACGGCAAGGTTGAAACCGTCTGGCCGGTCTCGGCCCGTGGCAAAGCCTACTAATCAAATGATCCCCGAACTGGCGGAGGTGCGCAGGCCGCCCTCCGCCGGCTTTTTTTGTTGAGGAGAAACAGACATGTACATCGTTCCGGAAAAGGCGATTGCGGACCTGGTGACCCGTAAAGCCTCGTTCGACGCGGTCGAGAAGGTCTTTGCCGCCATGGCCGCAGGTGATGCCTACAACTTCCCCGTGGTGCGGGAGGCGATCGGTCACGAGGACGCGCTTTACGGCTTCAAAGGCGGATTTGACCAAGCTGGTCTTACCCTGGGCCTCAAGGCAGGCGGCTACTGGCCGAACAACCTGGAAAAACGCGGGCTGATCAACCACCAGTCCACCGTTTTCCTGTTCGATCCGGACACTGGCAAGGTGAAGGCGATGGTGGGTGGCAACCTGCTGACCGCGCTGCGCACCGCCGCGGCCTCCTCGGTGTCGATCAAGCATCTGGCCCGCAAGGACGCCAAGGTGATCGGCATGATCGGCGCGGGCCATCAGGCCAAGTTCCAGCTGCGTGCAGCACTGGAGCAGCGGCAGTTTGAAAAAGTGATTGGCTGGAACCTGCATCCTGACATGCTGCCGAACCTGCAGGAAGTGGCGGACGAGGCCGGGCTGCCCTTTGAAGCGGTGGAGCTGGACGGTATACGCGAGGCGGATGTGATCATCTCGATCACCTCCTCCTTTGATGCGATCCTGAAGGCGGGCCAGGTCAGCCCTGGCACCCACATTGCCTGCATGGGCACCGACACCAAGGGCAAGCAAGAGGTCGATCCGCAGCTGCTGGTCGCGGCAGATGTATTCACCGACGAGGTCGCCCAGTCGATCTCTATCGGTGAGGCCCAGCACGCGGTGGCCCAGGGCCTGATCCAGGAGACGGACGTGGCCCAGATCGGTGCGGTGATCAATGGCACCAACCCTGGACGCATTTCAGACGATCAGATCACCCTGTTCGACGGCACTGGCGTCGGCCTGCAGGATCTGGCCGTCGCGGCTTCGGTTGTTGAAGCGGCGGTTGAAAAGGGCATCGCCATCGAGGTCGACTTCTGAACCGGTTCAAAGCATCAAATAAAAAGGGCGCCAAAGCGGCGCCCTTTCTGTTTTCGGCATCCCCGCGTGTCAGCTGCGATCCTCATGCGGTAGCGATCCGCGGCCATGGCCGCTCATCCCGCCTGAGACTTCTTCGGTTGCTTCACCCGCCAGCTCTTGCGGCAGAACCAGGTTCAGCACGATGGCAATCAGCGCGGCTGGCAGCAGACCGCTGGTCAGCAGGATCCGCGCGGTATCGGGCATATGCTGCAAAGCACCGGGTTCCAGCTGCAGACCCAGGCCAATGGACAGGGAAATCGCAAAGATCACCATGTTGCGGCGGTTCCAGTCCACATCCGACAGCATCGACACACCGGCCGCAACCACCATACCGAACATCACAATCACACCGCCGCCCAGCACTTCGATCGGCACCGTGCGGATCACCGCACCCACCTTGGGCACCAGCCCGCAGATGATCAGGAAGATGGCGCCGCAGGTCACCACATGGCGGCTCATCACCCCGGTCATCGCAATCAGGCCGACGTTCTGGCTGAATGATGTATTGGGGAAGGCGCCAAAGAAGCCCGCAACCGCGGTGCCGACACCATCAGCATAAGTGGCGCCTTCGATTTCCTGCTCGGTGGCCTCGCGGCCTGCGCCGCCCTTGGTCACGCCGGACACATCGCCCACGGTTTCAACGGCAGAGACAAAGCTCATCAGGCAAAAGCCGATGATCGCGGCGGCGGAGAACTCGACCCCGTATTTGAACGGCTGCGGCAGGGCAAAGGCTGCGGCTTGCGACCAGGAGCCGGAGACGGCTTCAAACGTCAGCATGCCGGTCATCAATGCATAGATGTAGCCCACGATCAGCCCCAGCAGCACGGCCGAGACCGACAGCATGCCCTTGGTAAAGAATTTCAGGCCAAGGGTGACAATGATCACCACCAGCGCCGCCGACCAGTTCAACAGCGAGCCGTATTCCGGCGTGCCAATGGCGGGAACGCCGCCCGCCGCGTATTGGATGCCGACCTTGACCAGCGCCAGGCCGATCATTGTCACCACCAGCCCGGTGACCAGCGGCGGCAGGGCAAAGCGGATCTTGCCAATTACTGTGCCGAGCAGCCCATGAAAGATGCCGCCGACAATGACGCCGGTGAAAAGGGCTGCCAGCCCATCCACACCCTTGCCTGCAACCAGCGGGATCATGATCGGCAAAAAGGCAAAAGATGTACCCTGCACAATCGGCAGCGCAGAACCGATCGGCCCCAGGGTGATTGTCTGCAGCAGTGTGGCAATACCGGCAAACAGCATCGACATCTGGATCAGGTACAGCAGCTCCGGGAAATCCGGCGAGTTGGATCCGAACCCGAAACCGGCGGCGCCGGCCACGATGATCGCAGGTGTCACGTTTGAAACAAACATCGCCAGCACATGCTGGATGCCCAGCGGGACCGCCTTGTGCAAAGGCGGGGTGTAATTCGGGTCGCGCAGCTGTGCCGGCGTCCCGATGGAAGTATCAGCCATGTCTTCTCCTGTTGGTCATGGGGATCTTGCCGCTTCTTTTTTGTTGTTGGCGGCTTCGAGTTGTGCGGTCAGTCTGCGACCACAGTGAAAGGCTCCTTGAACCAGTGCTCTTCAAGATTAGGCGTGGTGCCGATGCGGTCGAAAACGATGTATTGGCCGGGCGCGCCAAGGGGTGCGAGCACCCCGTGCCAGGTGCCGCGGTGCAGGTTGATGGACTGGCCCGGCTGGCTGATGAAGGCCTGCAGATTGACCGGCTGGCCGCCGTCATCATCCGCCACCACAACCAGCATCGGCACGCCGTTGACGGGCACAAAGGCCTGGCTGCCCTCCGGGTGGCGTTCCACCATGTCCACTTTGTGCGGCAGGTGGCGGGCCTTGGCGTCAAACATGCTGATGCCGGCCCGTCCGTCCTCGCCGAAGTTCAGGGCCGCGAGGTCGTGGTGACGACCGCACATGCCCTGATTGATCATCTTGTCCGGCGCGCCTGCAACCTCGATCACGTCGCCATAGGGTGCAAAAGCCGCCGCTGTCAGCGGCTTCGCTGTCAGCCGCCCGCTCACGGCAGCAGGTCCTGCAGGCGGAACTGGGCAATGCGCTCGACCTGGCGGCAGGCCTCATCGAACTCGGTCGCCCGGTCATTGTGGATACGGCGGTGGAACGCCTCCATGATTGACGTCTTGTTGTGGTCGCGCACCGCAATGATGAAGGGGAAGCCGTGCTTTTCCACATACTCGGTGTTGAGCCGGGTGAAGCTCTCGCGCTCGTCATCTGTCAGCATATCCAGCCCGGCACTGGATTGTTCCGATGTGCTCTCGGCGGTCAGACGCCCGGCAGCGGCCAGTTTGCCCGCCAGATCCGGGTGCGCGGTCAGCACGCCCAGGCGTTCTTCCTCGCTGGCGGTGCGGAATTTGCGGCACAGCGCGTTGTGAACGCCAGCGGCGCAGTCATGCGCAGGGCCAAGCTCCAGATCATAGGCGCGGTCGGCGATCCAAGGCGAATGCTCGAAGATCGAACCGAACTTGGCGACAAAATCCGCGCGGTCCATTTGGCTGGGGCGCTCGCGCTTCACTGGTGGGTGGGTTTCGGCCCAGTGCTCGGCAATGTCGATCCGGCGCGGACACCAGACACCATCAAAGCCCTGAATATACTCAATGAAACGTTTGAGGCCCGCAATCTTGCCCGGACGTCCGATCAAGCGGCAATGCAGACCGATGGTCATCATCTTCGGCGCACCGGCCTCGCCCTCGGCATAGATCACGTCAAAGGCATCCCTCAGATACTGGAAGAAATGCTCGCCCGTGATCCAGCCCGGCGAATTGGCAAACCGCATGTCGTTGGCTTCCAGCGTGTAGGGGATGATCAGCTGATCGCGCCCGCCGGTCTCCAGCCAATAGGGCAGGTCGTCGTCATAGGTGTCTGAAATATAATCAAACCCGCCTTCCTCCGCCGCAAGCCGCACGGTGTTGGCGCTGCAACGTCCGGTGTACCAGCCGCGCGGACGGTCGCCGGTGACCTCAGTATGAAGGCGCACCGCCTCGGCAATCGCGGCGCGTTCTTCGTCCTCGGGCATGTCTTTATGCTCGACCCATTTCAACCCGTGGCTGGCAATCTCCCAGTTCGCGTCTTTCATCGCCTGCACCTGTTCGGGTGAGCGGGCCAGCGCGGTGGCGACGCCATAGATGGTCAGCGGAATACCGGCGCCGGTGAACAGCCGGTGCAACCGCCAGAAGCCGGCGCGGCTGCCGTATTCATAAACCGACTCCATGTTCCAATGGCGCTGGCCGGGCCATTGCGCAGCGCCGGGAATGTCGGACAAAAAGGCCTCGGACGCCGCATCCCCGTGCAGGATGCAGTTTTCACCGCCTTCTTCGTAGTTCAGAACAAATTGCACGGCGGTTTTGGCCCCATTAGGCCACTGCGGGTCAGGTGCGGCAGCACCGTATCCGCGCAAGTCACGAGGATAGCGCGTCACGTCAGGTCTCCTGTCTTTTTAATATGTATAGAACAGATAATCCCACCCCGCTTTCAGTATATTTTTGAAAGAACTTTTTGACTCTTCCTTCTGTATGCACTGGGCTGAACAGCGCATACCTAAGTCAACAGAATTGAATGGAGGCTGGCATGACCGGATTTCTGACCACCCATGTGCTGGACACCGCCCGCGGCTGCCCGGCGGAAGGGCTGATGATCGACCTTTACCGGATCGACGGCAGCGAGCGCATCCATCTGCGCAGTCTGACCACCAATGACGATGGCCGCACGGATGAACAGATCCTGCCGGCAGGTGAATTCGTAACCGGCACTTATGAGCTGGTGTTCCATGCCGGCGGCTATCTGCGCGCTACCGGCCAGGCCGGCGCGGACCCGCTGTTTCTGGACGAGGTGCCGCTGCGCTTTGGCATGAGCGAGGCGGACAGCCACTATCACGTGCCGCTGCTCTTGTCGCCCTACGGCTATTCCACCTACCGCGGCAGCTGAGCCGCAATCCCCAAGATACCTCTCCTCCCGCTTGGCATCTGCCGGCGGTTCCCGTCCCAAGCAACTGGGGCGGGCTTTTTCATTCCGAGGGCAGGGACGCCTGGATGTGATCCACCATGAAGTCCATGAACAGCCGCACCTTGGGGTCCTGATGGCGGCGGTGGACATAGAGGCAGGCCATCTGGATCGGGACTGGCGGCTCCTCTGCCAGCACCGGCACCAGCCGGCCTGAGGCAAGGTGTTCAGAAATCTCGAACACCGGCTTCAGGATGATCCCATGCCCGTCCAACGCCCAGCTGGTCAGCACATCACCGTGATCCGATTCAAACGGTCCGGTGACGGTTACCCGCTTGACCCCGTCCTGGCTGCGCAACGGCCATTGGAACTCCGGTGCGCCGGGATAGCGCAGGTTCAGGCAGTCGTGCGCCTCGGTCTTCAGCTCGTCGCTGCTGGCAGGCTGGCCGCGCTGCCTGATGTACTCCGGCGCCGCGCACAGCACCCGCGCACAATCGGCAATCTTGCGGATGCGCAGGTTGGAATCCTCCGGCACGCCGAGAAAGAACGCCGCATCCAGACCTTCGGCGGCCAGGTCCAGCTTGCGGTCCGACAGCCGCAGCCGGATTGAGATCAGCGGATAGGCCTCATTGAAATTCGGCACCGCCGGCGCAATCAGGTGCTGCCCCAGCCCCAAGGGTGCGGCCACATAGAGCGTGCCGCGCGGGGTTTGCGTCACGTTGCTGATATCGGCCTCGGCCTCGTCCACCGCTTCCAGGATCTTGACCGCGCCGTGATAAAACAAGTTGCCCTGTTCGGTCGGATTAAGCAGCCGGGTGGTGCGCTGGAACAGCCGCACATTCAGGTGGTCCTCCAGCTGTGAAATCCGCGACGACGCCACCGCCGCCGAAATCCGCATGTCGCGCGCCGCGGCAGACATATTGCCAAGTTCATAGACACGGACGAAGGTGCGGATGTTGTCGAGATAGGCCATTCAAGTATTCTTTGTGTTATTTTGAAACAGCTTGGGTTTTTTACCTAATACATGAAAATAGCGGCATGCTCTAGTCTTGGGTCAAAGCTTATGAGGAGAGAACAATGGAAGAGCTTGTGATCATGTGGGACTGGCTGGGCTTTGCGGTCCGCTGGCTTCACGTCATCACCGCCATTGCCTGGATCGGATCGTCCTTTTACTTCGTCGCGCTGGACCTCGGCTTGCGGAAAGTTCCGCATCTGCCGGTTGGCGCGCATGGCGAGGAGTGGCAGGTTCACGGCGGCGGTTTCTATCACATCCAGAAATACCTGGTGGCGCCGGAAAACATGCCGGAGCATCTGATCTGGTTCAAATGGGAGAGCTACGCCACCTGGCTATCGGGTGCCGGCCTGTTGATGATCGTCTACTGGGCGGGTGGTGAGCTGTACCTGATCGACGCGGCCAAGGCCGATCTGGCCCTGTGGCAAGGCATCCTGATTTCCGGCGCGTCGCTGACCATCGGCTGGATCATCTATGACTTCCTGTGCAAATCGCCGCTGGGGGAGAAGCCAACCTTCCTGATGGTGCTGCTGTTTGTGCTGCTTGTCGCGATGGGCTGGGGCTACAACCAGATCTTCACTGGCCGCGCCGTAATGCTGCATCTGGGCGCCTTTACGGCTACCATCATGACTGCAAACGTCTTTTTCATCATCATGCCGAACCAGCGCATCGTGGTGAAGGACCTGCAGGAGGGCCGCACGCCGGATGCCAAATACGGCAAAATCGCCAAGCTGCGTTCGACCCACAACAACTACCTGACGCTGCCGGTGGTGTTCCTGATGCTGTCGAACCACTACCCGCTGGCCTTTGCCACCGAGTACAACTGGCTGATCGCGGCGCTGGTGTTCCTGATGGGCGTGACCATCCGCCACTACTTCAACAGCAACCACGCGGGCACCAGCAACCCGACCTGGACCTGGCCGGTGACCGCGATCCTGTTCATCGGCATCATGATCCTGAGCCAGGCGCCGCTGCAGCAGGACACCTACGAAGAGTCCGAGGCGCGGGAGCTGACCAAGGGTGAACAGGTCTTTGCCAGCAACCAGCATTTCGAGGATGTGATGAATGTGGTGCCGGGCCGCTGCGCCATGTGCCACGCGCGGGAGCCCTACTATGACGGCATCCGCCGCGCGCCCAAGAACGTGCTGCTGGAGACCCCGGCCGATGTGGCGAAATACGCCAGGGACATCTACCTCCAGGCCGGCGCAACCCATGCGATGCCGCCCGCCAATGTGACCTACATGGAGGACGAGGAGCGCGCGCTGATCCGCCGCTGGTACGGCAGCGCCGCCAAAGATCTGCCGTTTGCACTGGCCGCAAACTGACGCAAAACCGTCTGACATGCCCAATGGCTCCGCCCCCGTGGCGGGGCCTTTTTCGTCCGCCACCACGCCTGTGCCCCCACCGCAGCAAGAGCATGGAACCAAACAGCCCCGCCGTGTGTTATACTGATACAGGGTTTGCCCAACTGCGCCGGATACCCGGGGTCTTCCGGCCTGTTCAGCCACAGCGCCAATCCCTTTCGGGCACCCTTTCCTGGCGGCAAAAGCCGGGAACCGGCCGTTTGGGACCGCGGCAAAACTGCGGGGTTTGGACGTTGAAGGAGGAAACACGATGCTTAGAAAAACCATCGCCATCGGACTTGCACTCTGCGCCGCTTTGGCCGCCTGCGGGGACACCACCGGCGAGCGGCTGGTCTATGGAGCAGGCGCCGGCGCTGCCGGTGCTGCTGTGCTGGACGCGAATCTGGTAACAGGTGCCGCTGTCGGTGCCGCGGCAAACCTGGTCTATTGCGAGGAAAATCCGCACCGCTGCTAAGGCGAGAACCCTCGTTTTTTTTGAGGCGGGCAAGCGGTGCCCGCCTTTCCTTTTGCCCTTAACTGCCAGTCTCGATCCGCCGGAAGGCTGCCAGCCCGTGTTTCACAGCGTAATCCACGAACAGGCGTATCTTGGGATCCTGCAGTTTCCTGTGCGGGTAAAGGCAGCCGAAGATCGTCGGCTCAGGCGGCGTGTCCGGCAGCACCTCAACCAGCGCGCCGCTCTGCAAATGCGAAGCGACGTCAAACCGCGGCTTGTTGACAATACCCCGCCCGTCAAGCGCCCAATTGGTCAGCACGTCACTGTCATCGGCGTCGTATCTGCCTGAGACTTCCAGCTTGCGCGGGCCTTCCGGCGTGGTCAGCGTCCAGAAATACTCGGGCGAACGCGGATAGCGCAGCAGCAGGCAGTTGTGGCCGCTCAGCAGGTCCTCCGGCATCTGAGGGGTACCGTGGCGTTCCAGATATGCCGGCGCGGCACACAGCACACGGGCGCAATCGGTGATCTTGCGCATCTTCAGGGTCGAGTCATGCGGGGTGCCGATGAAGAACGCCACATCCAGCCCGTCCGCGAGAATGTCGACCTTGCGATCCGACATGCGCATACGGATTTCGGTGGCCGGGTAATCCTCGACAAAGCCTGGCACCAGCGGTGCGATGATGCGGCGGCCAACACCCAACGGCGCGGTCACCCGGATTACCCCGCGCGGTGCAGCGGAGAATTGCGAGACCACCGCCTCGGCATCCTCAATCGATTCGAGAACCTTCTTGGCTTCGGTGTAAAACAGCTGCCCGGCCTCGGTCGGGGTCAGCGACCTCGTGGTACGGTTGAACAGCCGCACGCCAAGGTGCTTTTCCAGCTCCTTAATCCGTTTGCTGGCCACGGCGGGAGTCAGCCGCAGATCACGTCCGCCCGAGGTGATGCTGCCCAGTTCGACGACTCGGGTAAAGACCCGCAGAGATTCCAGATAAGACATGTTCTACAGACCCTTACTGGGCGCGTTTGCCGCTTGCCGTTTCACAGCAGCAGGCGGCGGACACGCCGGTTCCGGCACCTATAGCCTAACCATTTTCAACAAGGTGTTGAAAGCCTTTCGCAATTGCACCCGTTAACCGGGGCAGTCAGACAGGGTAAAACAAACCTAAGCGGGCCATGACGGCCCAACAACACTCCGGAGGCCAGATGACACATCAAACCGACATCCGCTTTCTGCTGAACGGCCAGAACATCGTACTTCAGGACGTGAAGGCAACCACCACCCTGTTGGATTTCCTGCGCCTGGAACAGCGCCTGACCGGCACCAAGGAGGGCTGCGCCGAGGGCGACTGCGGCGCCTGCACCGTGCTGGTGGGGCGGCTGCAGAATGGCGCCCTGCGCTATGAGGCGATCAACGCTTGCATCCGTTTCCTGGCCTCGCTGAACGGTTGCCATGTGGTAACGGTGGAGCATCTGGCCGGCCCCAATGGCCGTCTGCATCCGGTACAGCAGGCTATGGTCGAATACCACGGCAGCCAATGCGGCTTTTGCACCCCCGGTTTCGTGATGTCGCTTTATGCGCTCTGGATGGAAAACCCGCAGCCGAACGAGACGCAGGTGGAAACCGCCGTGCAGGGCAACCTTTGCCGCTGCACGGGTTATGAGCCGATTGTCCGCGCCGCCCTGGCAGTGAACCAGTACGGCACCCCGGCCAACGACTATCTGACCACCGAGCGTGACAGCCTGACCGCCAATCTCAAGGCCATCCAGCCACAGGCCCGTGTAGTGACCGGCCCCGAAGACGACCGCGCCATCCTGCCGCTGGACGCAAGCGACCTTGCACAGGTGCTGGCCGAGAACCCCAAGGCAACCATCGTGGCCGGTTCCACTGATGTGGGCCTGTGGGTGACCAAATTCATGAAGCCGATTTCCCCGGTGGTGTTTGTGTCCCACCTGGAGGAGCTGAAGGCAGTTGAGCTGACCGATCAGGCGCTGACCATCGGCGCGGGCGTCACCTATACCGAAAGCGAAGCTGCAATCCGCGATGCCTTCCCGCACCTTAGCGCATATTGGGACCGCATTGCCGGCTGGCAGGTGCGCAACATGGGCACCATCGGCGGCAATATCGCCAATGGCTCACCCATCGGGGACACCCCGCCAGTGCTGATCTCGCTCGGCGCCGAGGTGACGCTGCAGAAACAAGGCGGCAGCCGCACGCTGCCGCTGGAAGACTTCTTTATCGACTATGGCAAGCAGGACCGCGAGCCGGGCGATTTTGTGGCCTCAATCCGCATCCCGAGACCTATGGCTGGCCAGATTGATGCCGCCTACAAGATCTCCAAACGCCGGGACGAGGATATCTCCTCGGTTGCTGCTGGTGTCAGCGTGGAGGTGGCAGATGGTGTGATCACCGCGGCCCGCATCGCCTTTGGCGGCATGGCGGCAACGCCGAAACGCGCTGCAGGCGCCGAGGCCGCACTGGTGGGCCAGCCCTGGAGCGAAGCCGCATTTGACGCGGCGGCGGAGGCGGTGAAGCAGGATTTCACTCCGCTCAGTGACTGGCGTGCCTCCGCGAAGTACCGCGCGCTCACGGCCAGCAACCTGCTGCGCCGCTTCTACCTGGAACATGATGCGGGAACCGCCGGTGCCGTCCGGCTGGCCGTCGCCTGAGGAGGATTTTGAGATGAAAGACCATCAGACCATCAGCGGCGCCGTGCACCATGACCGCCAGCACGACAGTGCGATCAAGCATGTGACGGGACGCGCCGAATACACCGACGATATCGCTGAACCCTATGGCACGCTGCACGCCTACCTGGGTGTCTCAACCGTGGCGCACGCCAATATCAAAGGCATCGACCTCAGTGCCGTGCGCGCCGCGCCCGGTGTGGTAGATGTGCTGACCGCCGATGACATTCCCGGCGTCAACGACATCAGCCCCACCGGCAAACATGACGAGCCGGTGTTCCCGACCGATAAGGTCGAATTCCACGGCCAGCCGATGTTTGCGGTGATCGCCGAAACCCGCGATGCCGCCCGCCGTGCTGCCGAACTGGCGCAGGTGGATTACGAGGTGCTGCCGCACGCGCTGGACCCGGTCCAGGCGCAGGAGGCGGGCTATCCGATGATCACCGACCCGCTAAAGCTGGAGCGCGGCGACGTGGAGGCGGGCCGCAAGGGTGCCCCGCACCGCATCCAGGCGCAGATGACTGTAGGCGGCCAGGACCACATGTATCTGGAGGGCCACATCGCCTTTGCCATTCCGGGCGAAGACGAGGATGTGACCGTGCATTGCTCCACCCAGCACCCGAGCGAGGCGCAGCATATGGTGGCGCATGTTCTTGGCGTGGCAAACAACGCGGTGACCGTCAACGTGCGCCGCATGGGCGGCGGCTTTGGCGGCAAGGAAAGCCAGATGAACCTGTTCTGCGCGGTGGCTGCGATTGCCGCAAAGAAACACAACCGCGCCGTCAAGATCCGTCCCGACCGCGACCAGGACATGACCGCCACCGGCAAGCGCCATGACTTCGTGATCGACTATGACGTGGCCTTTGATGGCGAGGGCCGTATTCAGGCCGTTGAGGGCGGCTTTGCCGCGCGCTGCGGCTTTTCCTCGGACCTGTCCGGGCCGGTCACCGACCGGGCGCTGTTCCATGCGGATAACGCTTACTTCTACCCGAACGTGCTGCTGAAAAGCCGCCCGATGAAGACCAACACCGTCTCCAACACCGCCTTCCGCGGCTTTGGCGGCCCGCAGGGTGTGATCGCTGCTGAACGGATGATCGAAGAAATCGCCTATGCCCTCGGCAAAGACCCGCTGGATGTGCGCAAGGCCAACTTCTATGGCGAGGAAGGCCGCGACCTGACGCCTTATCATCAGAAGGTGGAGGACAACATCCTCGACCGGCTGATCGGGGAGCTGGAGGAAAACGCCGAATACCGCAAGCGCCGCGAAGAAATCATCGCCTTCAACAAGGAGTCGAAGATTATCAAGAAGGGCATTGCGCTCACGCCGGTGAAATTCGGCATCTCCTTCACCGCGACCTGGTACAATCAGGCGGGTTCGCTGATCCATGTCTACAATGACGGCTCTATCCATCTGAACCACGGCGGCACCGAGATGGGGCAGGGCCTCAACACCAAGGTGGCGCAGGTTGTGGCCGATGCCTTCCAGGTGGATTTCGAGCGCATCAAGATCACTAAGACCACCACCGAGAAGGTGCCGAACACCTCCGCCACCGCGGCCTCTTCAGGCTCGGACCTCAACGGCATGGCGGCGCTGGATGCAGCGGAGCAGATCATTGCCCGGCTGACCAAATTCGCAGCTGAGAAATATGAAGTCTCCGAGGCAGAGGTCGAGTTCCTGCCCAACCGCGTGCGGGTCGGCAGCGAGGAGATCCCCTTTGATACGCTGGTGAAAGCCGCCTACATGGCCCGTGTCCAGCTGTCGGCGGCGGGTTTCTACAAGACGCCGGAAATCCACTGGGACCGCGCGGCGGGCAAGGGGCAGCCGTTCTTCTACTACGCCTATGGCGCGTCCTGCTCGGAAGTCTCCGTCGATACGCTGACCGGTGAATACCGGGTCGAGCGCACCGACATCCTGCATGACGTGGGCCGCTCGCTGAATCCAGTGCTGGACAAGGGCCAGGTGGAGGGCGCCTTTATCCAAGGTATGGGCTGGCTGACCACCGAGGAGCTGTGGTGGGACGGCGAGGGCCGACTGCGCACCCATGCGCCCTCAACCTACAAGATCCCGCTGGCGTCTGACCGGCCGCGCATCTTCAACACCCAGCTGGCCCAATGGTCAGTAAACAAGAAGCGCACCATCAAGCGGTCCAAGGCCGTGGGCGAGCCGCCGTTCATGCTGGGCATCTCGGTGTTCGAGGCGCTGTCGATGGCGGTTGCCAGCACGGCGGATTACAAGGTCTGCCCGCGTCTGGACGCACCCGCCACGCCGGAGCGCGTGCTGATGGCGATCGAAACCCTCAAAGGGCAGGGCTGAGCCATGGCCCGCCGCCTCTCCCTCCAGGATTTTCTGGCCAGCCACAGCCGTGTGGTGCAGGTCGCGCTGACCCGCGTTCGCGGATCCTCCCCGCGCGGGGCCGGCACCTGCATGTTTGTGGCGGCGGACGGCCTGTGGGGCACCATTGGCGGCGGCCAGCTTGAATATATCGCCATCGACCACGCCCGGCGGATGCTGAAGCAGGATGTGATCAGCGACACGCTGGACGTGCCATTGGGGCCGGAAATCGGCCAGTGCTGCGGCGGCCGGGTGGAAATGTCGCTGGCGCAGATGCGCCAGGCAGACCGCGACGATGCCATTGCCCGCCAGCAGGTTGATGAGCAGACCCTGCCGCATGTCTATGTGATGGGCGCAGGCCACGTGGGCCGCGCCCTGACGGATCTGTTCCAGCATATGCCGGTGCGCTGCATCCTGATTGACCAGCGCGCCGAAGAATTGGCCCAAGCCCAAGCGGATGTGGAAATCCGCCAAAGCGCCATTCCCGAGATCGACATTGCCACCGCCCCGGCGGGCAGCGCCTTTGTTGTTCTCACCCATGATCACGCGCTCGACTTCCTGCTTGCCTCCGCTGCCCTGCAGCGCGGTGATGCCGGGTACGTGGGCCTGATCGGATCGGCCACCAAGCGGGAGAAATTCCGCCGCTGGTGCCGGGATCATTGCGACGGTCAGCGAACCGACCGTCTCATCTGCCCCATCGGGGCAAGCGGCAGCCGCGACAAGCGGCCCAGCGTCATCGCGGCCTTCGTGGCTGCGGAAGTGATCGCTGAATTGACCTCTGAAACTGCCGCGTCCGCTCCAGCACGGAGCATTGATTTGCCTCAAACGGGCAAGCAACCGGACGCAGAGGGAGACACGGCTGGAGTGATCAGCCGTTAAGGACTGCGTCCTCTGATAGGAGGAGGCCGCCATGACCACAGGGCGGAGCTACACATACAAACTGTTCGCGCGGAATGACTTCAGTGCATTCTGGGCGTTGTTTACCGACAACCTGATCAACCTGATTGTGCTTTCGGGCATCTGTCAGTTTGTCTTCAACATGCCTGCAGAGATCGTGTTCGGCCGCATCGTGCCGGGTGCCGCAGTGGCGATCCTGGCCGGTGTCGCGGTTTACACCTGGCTGGCCAAACATACAGCCGAGAAAGAGGGGCGCGACGTGACTGCGCTGCCCTATGGCATCTCAACGCCCGTCATGTTCGTCTATCTGTTCGGCGTGATCGGGCCGATCTACTGGTCCACCAATGACGCCATGCTGGCCTGGCAGGTGGGCATTGGCGCGGGCTTCATGGGCGGTATCGTGGCTGGCCTTGGCGCCATCGTCGGCCCATGGCTCAAACGCGTGACCCCGCGCGCCGGCATGCTGGGCACGCTGTGCGGCATTGCACTGGTGTTCATCGGCACCGTGCCGCTGGCCACGATTTTCGAGGATCCGTTCATTGGCTTTGCCTCGATGATCATCATCCTGTGGGGCCTGGTCGGCCGTCACCGGCTGCCGTTCAACATTCCGGCGGGCCTTCTGGCGCTGATCGTCGGCACCGTTGTAGCGCTGGGAATGGGCAAGGCTTCGGTCTCGTTCGAGGGTGTGGGCGTCTACCTGCCGATCCCCTACTTCGGGGACCTGATTGCCGGCATCCAGCATCTGTTTGCCAACCCGGAGCTGTTCCTGGTTCTGGTGCCGGTGCAGATCTACAACTTTATTGAGACCATGAACAACGTCGAAAGCGCCGAAGCGGCAGGCGACCACTATCCGGTCGGTCTGTGCCAGGTGACCGACGGTGTCGGCACCATGATCGGTGCGGTCTTCGGCTCGCCGTTCCCGACCACCGCCTATATCGGCCATCCGGCCTATAAACGCATGGGCGCGCGCTCGGGCTATATCATCGGCGTTGGCCTGGTGATCCCCTTTGCCGCCTTCTTTGGCCTCTTGGCGTTCCTCAACAACCTGATCCCCGTGGCCGCTGCCGCGCCGGTTCTGGTGTTTGTGGCGCTCAGCCTGGTGACCAACACCGCGCATTCGGTGAAGACAGACCATATCGCGGCGGTGACCATCGCGATGATGCCGCATGTCTCGGCCTTCCTGGTGATCAAATGGGGCGCACTGGCCGGCGCATTGGGCGCATTGGGTGCCACCGGCATGGCGCAGCTGGGTGATGCTGAGCTGACCGCGGCGCTGCTGCAGCAGGGCGCGCATTACGAAGGTCATCTGGCTCTCAGCCAGGGTGCCATCCTGACCGGGCTGATCTGGGGCGCCATTGTCGCCAGCGTGATCGACGGCGACTTCCGCAACGCGGGCGGCTTTGCCCTGGCGGCGGCGGTGATGTCGCTGGTCGGTGTGATCCATTCTGCCAGCCTGCACTGGCCGGAATTCAGCGGCGTCGCAATGGGCTACCTGATCGCGGCTGCGTTCCTGTTCATCTATCCGATCTTCCACAAGGCGGATGAGCATGAGGACGCTGCCAAACCCCATGTGCCGCACCTGCCTGCAGGCGAATAATCCCAAATGAAAAGGGGCAGGGGGCACCGCGTCCCCTGCCTGCGAACCAAGGACATCAAAGACATGACATCGAAACAGACGCTGCTGCGCGGGCGGGTGCTGACCTTCACCGCTGAACCGCAAGGCGCTGACGACACCAGCGCCTATCAGTTCATCGAGGACGGTGCGCTCTTGCTGGCGGACGGTATGATCCTGGCCAAGGGCAGCTATGGCGATCTGGCCGCGCAGGCGGCGGAGGCGCAGGTGATCGACCATCGCCCGAACATCCTTATGGCCGGCTTCATCGACACCCACCTGCATTTCCCGCAGGTGCAGGTGATCGCTTCCTGGGGGTCACAACTGCTGGAATGGCTGAACAATTATACCTTCCCCGAGGAGGTCCGCTTTGCCGATGCCGGCCACAGCGCGCAGATGGCCGGGCATTTCTTTGACCTGTTGGCCAGCCACGGCACCACCACGGCTGTCGCCTATTGCTCGGTCCACAAAACTTCAGCCGAGGCGTATTTCGACGAGGCCGCGCGCCGCAACATGCGGATGATCGGCGGCAAGGTCCTGATGGACCGCAACGCACCCGAGGGGCTGCTGGACACGCCCGTCAGCGGCTACGACGATACTAAGGAGCTGATCGCGAGGTACCACGGCAAAGGCCGCGGGATGTATGCGGTCACCCCGCGCTTCGCCATCACCTCCACCCCTGATCAGATGGAGATGGCGGGTGCACTGGTGAAGGAGCACCCCGAGTGCTACGTGCAAACCCATCTGTCGGAAAACCATGACGAGATAGCCTTTACCGCCGAACTGTACCCGCAGACACGCGATTATCTGGATGTCTACCAGTCCTACGGGCTGCTGACGGAAAAGATGCTGCTGGGCCACTCGATCCAC
This sequence comes from Leisingera sp. M658, assembly GCF_025144145.1. Lineage (NCBI taxonomy): Bacteria > Pseudomonadati > Pseudomonadota > Alphaproteobacteria > Rhodobacterales > Roseobacteraceae > Leisingera > Leisingera sp. M658. Next base: position 87,632 of record NZ_CP083548.1, on the reverse strand, counting down.
CTGAAACCGCGCGAGATCGATGCGCTGGCCGAGACCCAGGCCAAGCCGGTGTTCTGCCCGACCTCGAACCTGTTCCTGGGCAGCGGGCTGTTCGACGACGCAGGGCTGCGCGGCCGCGGCATCACCAATGCAATTGCCACCGATATCGGCGCCGGCACCAGCTATTCGATGCTGCAGACCCTGAACGAAGGCTACAAGGTCCTGCAGCTGCAGAACCAGAAACTGCATCCCTTGCGCGCTTTCCACTGGATCACTCGCGGCAACGCGGTGGCGCTTGGGCTGGCGAACAAAATCGGCACGCTGGACGCCGGCACCGAGGCCGACATCGTGGTGCTCGATTCCCGCGCCACCCCGGCGATGGATCTGCGGATGCAGCGGGCCGAAACCCTGTCCGAGGAGCTGTTTATCCTGCAGACCCTGGGCGACGACCGCTCCATCGCGCAGACCTATGCGGCTGGCAAACCGATGAAGGTTTGAGTATCCGTTGAAAAAAGACCGGCCCAAGGGCCGGTCCATAGCTGCCGGACAGAGGCGTCCCGGCAGGGAGTGAAACCTTCAGGAACGGCGCTGGACCGGCTCCGCGCCATAAACTTCCTCAAGTATAATCTCGACTAGATCGAACTCTGTGTGCAGGTTGACGTCCTCGAAATAGATGTGGCTCGGCCAAGCCTGGCTGACGTGGTTGTCCTCGGGCAGATCCACATGGGCGCAGACGTTGCGGATTGCCGCCACATGGGTACGGGCCATCCCGCGGGTTTCTGCCTTGGCGGCGTCCAGATCCTCGATGCTGTTACGGTCGATTTCGGGTGAGCCGATACCCGAGGTCAGCGGCATGTTCCGGGCGATCGCCTGCTGTTCATAGAAAGAGATGTCAACCTTGTCCGCAGCCAGCCGCATTATGAAGACCGGGTTCACGCTCACCTTTGCATCTGTCAGTTCCAACAGGGCCGGGTTTTCCAAGGGCGCCGGTTCGGGTGTGGCGGCGGTGCTTGCCTCGGTGCCGCCGCGGCGGCGGGAGCGGCGGTCTTTCTTCCTGGCCAGCGTCACGTGGTCGCCGCGGTAGTTGTTGTCGAACGCCCGGCCGGCATAGGGCTTGTCCCTCAGCATGTGCCGGATCGCGCGGATCGACATGTTTTTGCAGTTCTCAGGCCCAATGAAGAAAGGCGAGCCGGAGGCATCCGACAGTTCGATCCAGCCGTTCGGGAAGGTGGCGATATGGTGGTCCATCCACGGCCCCAGCACCACGTCGCCCAGATGATCCAGCAGTGCGTTCACCTCATCCGGATCATTCACCACATCGCCCAGCAGCGGCTCCTGCCCATAGATGTCAGCGGCCAGGCTGTAAGGCGCGGTGATCTGCAACAGCGGCGGCAGACCGGTCAGCTCCTCATGCACCCGCAGGATCCTGGTGATCGCCAGCGGCACCCCAGAGGTGAAATCCGGAGTCTTCAAGTCGCGCCAGTTGTCCTTGCTGATCAGCATGTTATCGGGGTCGGCACCCGGCGGGTATTTATCCGGATACATCATGGTCTGGCCCAGCGGCTCGCAGGACCAAGCATAAAGCGCCCAGGTGATGTAGAACTTGTTCACCCCCAGCAGGCGGCTGACCGCAAGGTTGGCGCGGACATAGCGATAGGGGTCCTCGTGGTAATACTCGCGGGTCTCAATCCCATAAAGATCGTTCAGCACCGCCAGTGCCAGCATGTGGACCGAGGCAACGCTGTTGACCCGGTTCGGGTCGGCCTTTTGCCCGAAATTGGCGTCAAAACCGCCGGCGATGGCCGCGTCGAACACCCGCTTCATTTCTGCCTTGGCCCCGGCATCGCCCGCCTGCCAGGCCCGCAACAGGTCAAGACCCTTGGGGAATGCGTAATCTTCAATTCTGGTCATGGATCGGCCTCAAACCTTCGTGAACCCGTGGCGCGTTTTGCACCAGTTTGGATTGAGGCTACTAAAGAGTGGGTACATCAACTATACCCGTTATTGACCCAACTATAGACCCACTTGTACCAATGCCGAAATCCCCGGGCGGCGCCTTGCTGCAAGGTTTCACAATCGAACGCGACTCCCCGGTGCCGATCTACCGGCAGCTGGATGCTTCCTTGCGGCGGCTGATCCTGGACGGGTCGCTTGCGCCGGGGCAAAAGCTGCCCTCCACCCGCGAACTGGCACAGGAGCTGGGGATTTCGCGGATCACGGTCAAGAATGTCTATGAACAGATCATCGCGGAGGGCTATGCCCAGGCCAAGACCGGGGCCGGCACGTTTGTTGCCGAGGGGCTGGATACAGAGGCTTTTCCGCAGGTCCGCGCACCGCGGCGCAGAGAAAAACCGGCAGATTTCGAGATTTCCGACCACGCGCGAACCATCACCGCGTCAAAGTCCCTTGCGCGCTACGGCGAGACCGCGCCCTTTCGTCCCGGCGTGCCTGCGCTGGAACAGTTTCCGGCGAAGCTCTGGCAGAAATACATGGCCGGGGCGATGGAACGGAACGCGCGGCGCAGCTTGAGTTACGGGCAGGTGAATGGCAATGCAGCCCTGCGCGAGGCGATTGCCAGGCATCTGGGTGATGCCCGCGGCATGAAGGTTGATGCGGAGCGGGTCATCATCACCTCCGGCGCGCAGCAAGCCTTTGTTCTGATTGCTTTTGTTTTGCTCAATCAGGGGGATACGGTCTGGTACGAAAACCCCGGCCATATCGCAGGACGGGACGTGATGCAGATCATGGGGGCCCAGGTGGCACCGGTGCCGGTGGACGGCGAGGGGCTGGATCTGGACCACGCTGTCCGCCGGTATCCGAAGCCCGCGCTGATTTTCACCACCCCGTCGCATCAGCAGCCATTGGGCACCACGATGAGCCTGGGGCGGCGGCTGGCACTGCTGAATTACGCACAGGAAAACAACGCCTGGATCATCGAGGACGATTACGACAGCGAGTTCCGCTACCGCGGCCGGCCGCTGCCCGCGCTCAGCGCCTTGGACAGCGCGCGGCGGGTGTTTTACGTGGGCACGTTCTCGAAATCGATGTTTGCGGCAATGCGGCTGGGCTATGTGGTGGTGCCGCCGGAATTCGCCGGAACCTTTGCCACCGCGCGCAACCTTTTGGGGCAGAACTCCTCCGCCGTGGTGGAAGAGGCGATGGCGCGTTTTATGGCGGACGGGCGATTCACCGAGCATATCCGCAAGATGCGCAAGCTATACCGGGTCCGCCGGGATGTGCTGTTTGAGAGCCTGGCACGCGAATGCAGTGAATTCCTGGAGCCGCAGCGCACCGATGCCGGCATGCATATGGTGGCCTGGCTGAAACACGGTATTGATGATCAGGCCGCGCATGAGGCACTGTTGGCGGCGGGCATCGACTCGCTGCCAATCTCGGTCTACTGCATCGAACCGATTGACCGCGCGGCGCTGGTGCTTGGCTTTTCCGGCGTGGATGAACGGATCATTCCACGGCTGGTCAAACGGCTGGCGGAGGTGCTGAAGGAACTCAGGTCAGCGCACTAACCGCTGAAGGCCACCTCAACTTGCAAGCCGGGATTTGCATCGGACAGGGTCAGCCTGGCGCCATGCAGCTCGGCAATTGCCGCTACCAGGCTGAGGCCGAGGCCGCTGCCCTGGGTGGTGCGGCTTTGTTCCAGGCGGTAAAGGCGGCGCAGCACATTCTGGTGCTCGGCCTCGGGAATGCCGGGGCCGTGATCGCGCAGGGACAGGATTGTCTCCCTGTTGTGCTGCAGCGACAAGCTGATGCCGGAACCTTCCGGCGTGTGGCGCAGAGCGTTTTCGATCAGATTTGCCAGCAACTGGCCGAGCAGCGCCCGGTCACCGCTGACCAGGACCGGCATTTCAGGCAGGCTGAGCGTGAACGTCCGGTTTTGCTCTTCGGCGGCCGGTTCATAGATTTCGGCAAAGGTGGCTGCGATTTCGCAGAGGTCCACCGGTTCGAACCGCGATCTCGGCGTGCCGCCTTCCAGCTGGGCAATCTGCAGCAGCGCCTGAAAAATACGGGTGATGCCGCGGGTCTCCGCAAGCGCCTGATCCGCCAGCGATTGCGCATTTGACGGCAGGTCCGGCATTTCCTGCAAGCGGGCAAGCTGCACCGCCACCCGCTGGATCGGCGTTTTCAGGTCATGGGCAATATCGGCAGAGACCTGCCGCAGCGCCTCGGTTGATTGCTGCTGTGCCCGGGCCATGCGATTCACGCTCTGGCCGATACGGGTGATGTCGCTCCGGCGCGCCGCTTCCGGCACCCGAGCGCCAAGATCGCCGGAGGTCAGCGCCGACAGGGTGTGCTCAATCCCCGCCAGCGACCGGGCCGAGCGCCGCGCCAGCAGCACGCCGCCCAGGACTGCGATGGCAATGGCCGGCAGCAGGCTGAAAAACAGCACCCGCAGATAGGTCTGCCGCAGGTCGTCCAGAGGCTTGGCAGTCTGCGCGACGGTCAGCAGCCCGCCGTGGATGTATTCGCTAAGAGAGATGAAGCGGCCGGTGATCTCAACCGGGGCCGGCCCCAGTGCCACAACCCGGAACCCTTCCTGCTGCTGCATGATCGCCGCATTGCCGGCCACGATCCGCCCGCCCGGGCGGCGGTAGCTGAGAAGGCGCCGTTGCGGATCGGTCTCGGCAGTCTCAGCATTGACCAATGCGGCCAGTGCAGCGGCGGAAGGCGTGGCCCGGAAACCCGCCATATCCTGAGTCAGGCTCTCCTCGATCGCCTGCCGCTGGGAACCATGCGCAACATAGTAGGTGATCCCAAGGCTGAGCGCACTGGCCGCCACAAACAGCAGCGACAGCCACAGCGACTGCCGCATCGGCGACGAGCGCAGCAAAGCCCGCGTACGGCTCCGCCGGTCACCCGGCAATCCGGTACCCCGCACCGCGGACGGTTTCGATCAGATCGCTGGCAAAGGGCTTGTCCATCTTGGCGCGCAAACGGGAGATATGGGTCTCCACCACATTGGTCTGCGGGTCGAAACTGATGTCCCAGACCGCCTCCAGCAGCATGGTGCGGGTCTGCACCCGGCCCTTGCGGCGCATCAAATGCTCCAGCAGGCGGAATTCGCGCGGCAGCAGGTCAATCTCCTGCCCTTCGCGGGTCACCTTGCGGCGGACCAGATCCATCTCCAGATCACCGGCCCGGAGCACAGTTTCCTGTGTCTGCAGCCCTGGGCGGCGGGCGAGGGCAGCAACACGGGCGGCCAACTCGCCAAAGGCGAAGGGTTTGACCAGGTAATCGTCCGCCCCAGCCTCCAGCCCGTCGATCCGGTCGTTCACGCCGCTGAGTGCGGTCAGCATGATCGCAGGCGTGCGCAGCCCGGCGCCGCGCAGGGTCTTGATCAGGCTCAGCCCGTCCAGGCCGGGCAGCATCCGGTCGATGATCAGCACGTCGTAGTCAGCCGCGTTGGCCTGCAGCAGCCCCTCGCGGCCATCAGTGACGAGATCAACACTATGCCCCTCCTCGCGCAACCCCGTGGCCACATAAGGCCCCGTGGTCGTGTCGTCTTCCATCACCAGGATCTTCAAGGCTTCCCCCGCTTTGCTGCCGGCCCGGTGATACACCGTGTCGCGCCTCTGCACACATTACAGATCTGTATAGAAGACGTCAGGACATTGAAATCCGCACCCGCCATCTGCCTTGCATCACTTCAACGCAAGGAAACGAAGATGCCCAAAGCCCATGCTCCCAAACGGTTTGCCTTTGCCCTGACCGCTGCCGCCTCAGCAGCGGCGATGTTTACCCTGGCGCCTGCACCCGCACTGGCGGTGCCGGCGGGCGGTTATGCGGATCTGGTCGAAACCATCTCGCCTGCGGTTGTGTTTGTCGAGGTCACCGGCAAGGCGCAGCCAGCTTCCGGCCGGCAGACCATGCCGAATGACAAGTTCATGGAAGAATTCATGCGCCGGTTCGGCGGCAAAATGCCCCGGTTCGACGACAGCCGCCCGGTGAAGGGCGCAGGCTCCGGCTTCGTGATCTCCGGAGACGGGCTGATCGTCACCAACCACCACGTGATCGACAATGCCCAGACCGTATCCGTCACCCTGGCCGATGGCAGCGTGCATGAAGCCACCGTGATCGGGGCCGACCCGCTGACTGATATTGCCCTGCTTAAGGTCGAGGCCGCCGCGCCGCTCACGGTGGTGGAATTCGGATCCTCAGACGCGCTGCGGGTGGGTGACGAAGTGCTTGCCATGGGAAGCCCCTTCGGCCTGGCGGGCACGGTGACATCGGGCATCGTCTCGGCCACCTCCCGCAATATCAACGCCGGGCCGTTTGATGACTTCATCCAGACCGACGCGGCGATCAACCGGGGCAATTCCGGCGGTCCGCTGTTCAATGCCGAAGGGGAGGTTGTCGGCGTCAACACTATGATCTATTCGCCCGGCGGCGGCTCGGTCGGGATCGGCTTTGCCGTGCCCTCGGACATGGTGCAGCAGATCGTCGCTGATCTGGAGGATGATGGCGAGATCACCCGCGGCTGGCTGGGCGTGCAAATCAAACCGCTGTCCGAGGACGCCGCCAACGTGCTGGGCCGCGAGGCAGGCAAGGGCGTGGTGATCGAAAGCGTGGCGGCTGACAGCCCCGCAGCTGAAGCCGGCCTCAAGCCGGGCGACGTGGTGCTGCGGTTTCGCGGGGCTGACGTCAATGAGCTGCGCGATCTGACCGCAGCGGTGGCGATGAATGCCCCCGGAGAAGCGGCACAGATCGAGGTGCTGCGCAGGGGCAAGGAAGTCACCCTGGATGTCACCTTGGGCGACCGCGCCAGCCAGGGTCAGGTTTCATAGCCAACCGGCGTCATGCCCGCGATCACTTGGCAGCCAGCCCACGACCGGGTGACTGCTGAGCAAAGCCCGGGCACCGATGCAGCCGCTGACTTGCCCGGCGGTAACAAACGGGTTGAGCGGGCGCCCTTGGCTTTCACAGACGGCATGCAGTTTGGTATTCATGCCACCCTTGGTTCTGCCGAATAGGCGGCCACGCCTCCCTTTTTCGCGGCCATACCGGCCGCGGTGCAGTGTGCCTTGAGATAGGTCGCGTCCACTGCCCGGCAGGGCATCACTCAGCGAAGTCCCGAGAGGGGATCATGATCGTCTGCTCTTCGCAGTGCTCGGCAGCCAGGTCGGCCATAATCCGCGCGAAGATGCCTTTCTCGTTCCCGTTGCCCGGCAAGGCTGTGAAGCATGCCTGAGATGAAGCGCATCACAATCCGGTCCTGAAACCCTTTGCAGACCGGCTGCGGAAGGCAGGAAGACCGCACAAAGTCGTCATTATTGCCGTTGCCCGCAAGCTCGTATCAATGGTCAGCACACTCTGCAATTCCCGCCGGAAACGGGCCGCTCAGACCGTCTGAACAATACAGATGCTAGGTACATTTTTTGCATCAGCATCAGCATCAGCACAACAAATGCTATCCCCGTTTTGCAACGGGGATAGCGCGGCAGGATAGGCCCTGCTTGGGGAGGAACCGGTGTCAGCTGGCTGCGCGCAGTCCGCGGCCCAGAGAAACGCTGCGCAGCATGGTGGAGAAGCGTTTGTAGCTTTCAGGAGAGTAGCGCACAGCAAGGAAGATCATCAGGAGCGACCCTGCCGCCATCACCAGCCAGACGTTGCTAAGGTCTGACATTGCATCCCGAACCGCACCAGCGGTCAAAGGCACGAAGCTTGCCAGAATATAGCCGCCGCCCTGCACGAAAGAGGTGAAGTTGCCTGCGGTTGTGGGATCATCAACGTGATCGATGGCTACGATGATTGACAGCGGGAACAGAATGCCGATGCCAACACCCAGCAACGCCATTGCCAGGAAGGACATGTCAATCGGGGCGGTGTACAGCACGCCGAAACCCAAAGCTGTCAGGATCAGCGCAACAACCAGCGGGCCGCGGCGGTCCGGGAAATGGTGAATGAAAGCCGCCACGCCCAAGGCTGTTGCCGCTTCGATCACCGTCAGCACCGACAGCAACAGGCCTGCAGCACCTTGATCCAGTCCCTGTTCCAGATAGAAGGGCGGGATCCAGGCCATCACCAGCATGAAGGCGCCGGTGCCGACCCCGAAAAACAGCATCAGCGACCAGCAGCGCGCGCTGCGCCAGAACTGCGGCGGCGTGGTGCCCGCTGCGGGGGCAGGTGCTGCGCGCTCGCTATCGGCGTTGCGTGCGGCCATGGCCCAGATCAGAACCGCGAGAACTGCGGGCAGGCCCCAGGCCGCCAGAGTACCGGTCCAATCCAGCGAAGACGCAAGCCCTGCAGCCGTACCCGCTGCGATGCAAGCCCCCGCCACGATCCCGGTGGAGTAGAGGCCAATCACCCGGCCGGTTGCCGCACCGAAATTGCGCTTGGCGAAGCCCGGCATTAGCGATTGCACCATGGCAATGCCAATCCCGGCCCCGGCGGCGGTGACAAGAAGGCCGGCACCGGTGGGCAGCCACATGCGGGCTGCACAGGACAGGGCGATGATCACCGCGCCCAGCGTGATGCCGCCGCGCTCACCCAATGCCGCACGCAGCTGGCGCACATAGATGGCGCCAATGCCCATCAGAAACACGGGGATCATGGTCAGGAAGCCGATGATGGTGGAATTGACACCGGTATCGCCCAGGATTTGCGACACCAGCGGGCCGATGGCAGCAACTGCAGGGCGTAGGTTCAGTGAGATCAGGAATATCGCGACCAGCAGTAACGCTGGTGATGCTTTGGCAATGCGTGTGGTCATAGGGTGTCCTTTCAACAGGTGGTATGCGGGGGTCAAACCGCCGAATAATCCGGCGATTTGAGCAATTCTTGCGGACGGGTTTTGATATCCGGAACAAAGACGCTGCCGTGCCAGTCATCCGGCGCCACCGGACGCAGTGCGATGGATACCGCGTGCGGGGAGCAGCCAAATGCCTGAGTGACCGACCGGGTAATGGCTTCGGAAAGGGCGGCGTGCTGTTCCGCCGTCAGAGTGGCGTCGAAATGTTTGATGATGACGTGGGGCATGGGATCAGGCCTCTTGCAGATTAGGGGTTTCAGGGCGGGCCGGCTGCCATGCCGGAACGTGGCGGCGAATTGCAGCGGCCAATTCGGAAACGCCGCCGGGTTTGAGCAGCTGATAGTGGTCCGCAGCAAGCGTGTGGACCGGTGCCGGAGCGGCAAGAGTGCGGGTGGCTTCCTCCAGGAAGGAGAGATTGTCGCCTGATGCCCTGAACAGGCGCACCGGCGCGGTCACCTGGCGCTGTTCCATCTGCAGCCCGTATTCCGGCGCATAGGTCTGTGCCACCAACCGGGTGATACGGCCGATCATGCCCAGGCCGAGATCCGGCTTTTCGGCAGCGATATACGTTACGAAGCCATCCAGATCCGAGACCTGTTCGATCACCGGGGCCACCCGGTCCGCAGCGATAGTCTGCGCAAAGACTGAATACAGGATGGTCAGGAAGGACGGATCGCGGAACAGCGCGGCCTCATCCGCACGAACGGGATCTCCGCCGGGCAACTCCGGAGAGCCTGGCGCGATCAGGGTCAGCTCCGCTACCTCGCTGCCCGCCTGCTCCAGCTGATAGGCGGTCTCATAAGCCACACGCGCGCCAAAGGAATATCCCCAGAGCGTGTAGGGCCCCTCCGGCTGCGCCTGACGGATCAGTTCGGCATCGCGAGCTGCCATTTCCTGGATCGAACCGCAGACCTTCTCGCCCGGGTTCACGCCCGAGGCCTGCACGCCGATGACGGGACGGGGCGTGTCAATCTCCCGCGCAAGATGGCGCAGGTTCATCGGGTAGCCGCCAAGGCCGGGCCAGCAGAACACCGGGGCGCCTGTACCTTTCTTCAATGGCACTGCACGCGACAGGCTGGAGTCTGCGCTGCCGCCATCCAACCGGCGCGCCAGTGCTTCGATGGTCGTGTCCTCAAACAGCACCTGCACCGGCAGGCTGGCCTCAAAGGTCCGGTTGATGCCCTGCACCAGTTTGACGGCCTTCAGCGAGTCGCCGCCGATTTCAAAGAAATCGTCCTGTACCGAGACGTCCTCGATGCCCATTTCCGCACACCAGATCCCTGCCAACCGGGTTTCCGTATCGTTGCGGGGGTTGATGATCTCACGTTCGGCAGCGGCATCGTCGAACTCAGGGAGCGCCTTAAGGGCATTCACATCCACTTTGCCCGACGCGCTGCAGGGGATCGACGGCACCAGCGCCAGTTTGCTGGGCACCATATAATCGGGCAGCAATGACTGCAGGTCGCGGCGGATCAGTTCAGCCGGGCCTTCCATATGCACGCTGTCTTCGTGCATGCCTTCATGCGCGATTTGTTCGGCGCTGACCTTGCCGAAAACGGCACTGTAGCAGGCACCGGAAGTAAAGCCCTGCGCGTTCAGAATGTCCTTAAGACGGACCGCCGCAACAAGATCATTTCCCGATTTGGAGCTGTAGCCGGACGACATGGTCCCGATCCGGCGGCTGTTCTGCTGCACACGCTGCAGACTGCGGCCCAGGTCGATATAGGCGTGCCAGCGCTCCGCATCCCGGCTGACCATCGAGATCATGCCGCTGGCGCGCTGATAAACACGCTGGTTGATGGCGATCACATGGCGCTGTTCCATGATGTGGCGCGAGAACGGCTGCAAGCCGCCGTCCCGGTAGGCATAATGTCCCGGCTCCAATCCCGACACCTTGCTGCCATGGGCCTGCACATAGAAATCCACCGGCAGATCTGTTTGCCGGTCGGCATGTGCAGTGACCGCATAGCCCGCAATATAGATATGATCCGGGCCGCATTGCAGATGCGTCAGCGCATCAGGCCCAGCTGTACCCGCACCGATTCCCAGGCCATGGGCGGGCAGGACATGATCCATCAGGCCCAGAATATGGCCGGTTTCAAATTCCAGCACCTCGCAGAGGTTGTTCTTGTATACCGGTTCAATCGCCGGAATATTGCCCACGAAATGCAGCTGCATTACCGGCTTGGCCGAGGCCGGGCGCGGCGCTGTCAGAACCAGTTCATGGCGGGCCGGATGGTAATAGTAATAACCGGGCTCAAACCCCGCCACATTGGCCAGCTCTACATATACCTGTGTCGCGTTCAGTGCGCCCGGTGAGGCATAGGCATGCTTGGGCAGCAACCTTTCCCCGCTGGTGAACTGACCCAGCCAGCGCAGCAGAAAACCCAGATCGCCGGGGCTGAGCGCCTCAAGCCCGCCTGCGGCTGAGGCCGGTTGTTCCGGCTGCGCCAGAACCGAAAGCACATCCTCGGCTGAGACCTCTCCGCCTTCGTAGAAACGATAGGTCTTGCGGGCAAAAGCCAGCTGCCGCTGGGCTGCGTCCGCATCGGCACCCGCCAGGGCATAGGTTTTGCGCCCTTCGGTTTCCGCCGTGCTGCGCAAGCCCGCGCCGGACAGCTGCGCGCGCACTTGCAGGCGGCTTTTCTTGCTGTGGTGGTGGGCACCGGCATTGCCCTGATCCATCAGCGGTGCTTCACGCTGGTTCAGCTCAATACCGGCAGCAAGAACCGGCTGGCCGGTGCGGGCATGCGGTTTCACAAACACCCCGGCGGCCTTGACCCAGTCGTGGTTCTCAATCGCCAAACGGATTTCATCCAGTTCAATCCGGTAGCCGCGGAATTTGACCTGATTGTCGGCGCGGCCCTGGAATTGCAGACTGCCATCGGGGTTGCGCCGCACCAGATCCCCGGTTTTGTACAGCCGCAGCGGCATGCCGCCAGCCGGGCTGATCCAGGTGATAAAACGCTCGGCGGTCAGGTCGCCGCGATCATGATAGCCATTGGCCAGCTGACGGCCGCCGATATAGAGCTCCCCGGCAGCGCCATCGGCAACGGGTTGCAGATTTCCATCCAGAATCCAGCAGCTTGTATTGGCGGCTGGCTGGCCGATCGGGATCATCTCCGGGCCATTCTCCAGCGCTGCCGGATCCACCGTATGGGCGGTGGCGTTAATGGTGCATTCGGTCGGGCCGTAGAGATTCACCAGTCGGCAGCCGGGGCGGGACTCAAAAATCCGGGCGGCCAGTTTGCGGGTCAAGGCTTCACCGCCGCTGAACAGGCTGGTCAGGCTGGTGCAAGTTTCGAATTCCGGCAGGTCGACCAATGCCTGCAGCAAGGTCGGAACCCCCTGCAGCATAGTAACTCCATGCTGTTTGACCTGCTCAATCAGCGCTTCCGGGTCGCGGTAAACGCCGGGGCGGCCCATCACCACCTGAACGCCGCAGCAGACTGCCAGCAGCTCCCACTGCGCAGCGTCAAAGCTGACAGGGGTTTTCTGCAGGATGACTTCGCCTACACGCAGCTTCTGCTCAGTCTGCAGCCAGGACAGCTGGTTGAGGATCGCCGCATGGGAAATGCCAACACCCTTAGGGGCACCGGTGGTGCCGGAGGTGTAGATCATATAGGCCAGATCATCCTCCAGCAGCGCAGGGCCGCACAAACAATCGCTGTCTTCCCGGCCAGGGACCGCATCCAGCGCATCCAAGGTGATCACGGTAACTTCCGGCAGGATCATCTCGGCCAGGCGGCCGCGCAGCTTGTCCTGGGTGACAATCACGTCAATACCCGCATCGCGGATCATATAGCTCAGCCGGTCCACTGGGTAATCGGTGCCCAGCGGCAGATAGGTGCCGCCTGAGAACAGAATACCCCAGAGGCCGGCCATCATCTCGGCAGAGGAGTCCGCGAACAGCCCCACCCGGCTTCCCGCGCCGACACCTGTGCGTTTCAGGCGGGCGGCCAGGCGGGCGGCATATTCGGCCAGATCGTTATAGCGCAATGCGCTGGTATCGTCGCATACCGCGATTTCTTCACCGCGGCAGCGCACCTGCAGCATCAGCATATCAACCAGCGAGGTGCGTTCCGACGCGGTGCGCAGCAGCGCGCGGGTGATATCGGTCTGCTGCGGGCGGGCGGTAACGGGTCTGGAGAGGAGCGAGTTGGGGGTGCTCATGGTATGTCCTGTCAAGTATTGGAATGTTCATTACAAAACTGGTGGCCACTCACCGCCGAGGCAGGCCGGCAGTGAGAAGTTGCTTTTCAGAATAGATGCCGGCAGCAGGTACGCCTGCTACGGAACGAGTCAGTGGTTTTCGTAGAGAAGACCTCGGCCGGAGATCGGGTCGGTCACGCCGCAGCTACGCAAAGCGTGCCAGTAGAGAACCGCATTATTCGACAGCACCGGTTTTCCAATCCAGGTTTCCGCGGCAGCGGCAAAATCCGCCATGGGAACATTGGTTCCGACCTGGACAATGGCTTCCACATCCGGTCCGTCAACGTCCAGCACCGCGTCACGCAGATTTGCCGGGGAAACATCCGAGATATTTGACGGTGTCCGCCCGCCAAGGCCATGCGTGGCTGCAACCTCGATCCCGCTGTCAGTGAAGAACCGCGAAACCGGTTCATCGCCCAGTTCCAGATAGGGCGAAATAAGGCCAATTCGCCGGATTCCGCCAAGTGCCTTCAACGCTGCCAGGATTGCATCTGCGCTCATAATGATCTTTGCACCACCTGCTGCTTCCGCAAGACGGCCATGCAAAGCCTCATGCGCAGCGTGGCCTTCCCAATAGCCATCTGGCGATACCGCAGCAATGATCGCCCCGGTGCCGCAATGGCGCAGGCTGCGGATGGCGTCCGGGGTGGAGCTACGGATGTTTTCAATCACCCGGTTAAAGCCATCCGTATGGGTCAGGGAATCATCATCAATAAGCATCCTGCCGATGTGATTGGTGACGCCAAAGGGGCGCATGTCCTCCATTTCAGGCTGCGCTGAAGTGTTGGTTGACGGAATGGCAACGCCAATGCGCAGCCGCTTGCCGAGAAAATTACTCATAGTCAGATCCTGTAAATATGAAAAATTCTTGAGGGCAGCGGCCCAATGGCCGCCGCTGCGGAGTTCAGGCAAGGATTGAGGCTGCCATATCAGCATCGCCCCGGCCTTGCGCCTGCACCCGCCGGTAGCGATTCAGGCCTGCCTCGGCCAAATCCGCCCGCACGCCTGCCTCCCGAGCGGCATCAAGGATCAGCCCACTGTCCTTGACGGCGTTGTCTACGGTGAAAGCCGGAGTGAAATCTCCCGATGCCATGGCCTGGGCTTTCATTTGAAAGAAGGGGGTATCCAGTGGCCCGCCACGCAGAATCTCCGCCACCAGTTCCGGATCCAGTCCCAGGCCGCGAGCCAGGGCCAGGCTCTCTGCCGCTCCATGGGTCAGTGCGAAAACCCAGCTGTTCAGCGCCAGCTTCAGCCGGGTTGCCATTCCGGGGGCGGTGTCCAGCCAGCGGGTCGCTTTGCCAACAGCATCCAGCACCGGCTGCACAGCTTCCTTTGTACTGTCCGGACCGGCAGCCAGCACAAGAAGCTGCCCGGCCTCTGCCGGCTGGCGGGTGCCAAGCACTGGTGCGTCGATCAGGGTAAGCCCCTTGCGGTCCGCCAGCGTCTTCAGCCCGGACATGTCGGCCGGCCCGACTGTGCTCATCTGCAGCCAGCAGACAGGTGTCTCCGGCACGCTCTCAGCGTCCGGCAGCGCCGACATGACTTCCGCGATGGCCCTTGCGTCTTTCAGCATGGTCACAATGACTCTGGCGTTCTGAACCGCCTCGGCGGGATCCGCAGCTACTGTGATATTCGGGGCCGCCAAGGTTAAAACCTTGTCTGGGGAGCGGTTCCATACATGGACCTGGCAGCCGGCCGCAGCGATGTTGCGTGCCATCGGGGCCCCCATCAGCCCGGCTCCCAGAACTGCCACGCACAGGGCGGAACGGGGTGGCGGCGAAATTGCGTCCGGTGTCATGTTTAACCTCTGTTTCTTGGGTTCCAGCGACCGCTGTGAAGTTAACCCCACTGGGGCGGCCGCATTTAAAACCGCTTATGGAACAATCATTCCATAACAGTCAACAACCAATAGGAGAACTTCATGCTACTGTTACACCGTTTCGATGGAGGCTTCGACGATACTGTGCAGATAGGGCTGGCGGCAGGCCGCTGGAAGCCCTTTACTGACAACTCTAATGCCTTGTATTACCGCAACAAAGTACCGGGATAGCATTTGACAGTCCTGATCAGGCGAAATTTCTCCGGCCTTTTGGCCGCGCTTTAGAAGGCGCAGCAACCCGCTCTCCAGCCGCTCGAAATGCTGCGCGACCAGCGCGCTGAGTTCCGGATCCCGGCCGGAAACCTCCAGGCTGCTGTTGGCGGCAAAACAGCCAAAACCCTCATGGTCGCTCAGCTCGCTGTCAACGATGGACAGCAGCAGTGCCCGGAGGTTGTTTCTTACATCACCTGGCCGGGAGATCAGCGCGACATTCTCGGTGGTTACCCTCCGGTATTCTTTAAGGGCAAGCGCAAAAAGCGTTTTCTTGCCCCCGAAGGAATTGTAAATGGTGCTGCGGGACAGGCCGGTTGCTTCCACCAGATCATTCATGGAGGTCGCAGCATAGCCATTGCGCCAGAATGTGCGCATGACCGCGTCAACCACCGCGCCTTCATCAAATTCTCTTGGCCTCATAGTGCTCTCAACCATTCTGTACCGAATGTTTCAGAACTAGGCCAGAACAGAGATTCATGCAACAATGTTGTGTTAGCTGATTAAGCGTAGCGGGGGAAAGCCGCGAGGCAGCAGCCAAACGATAGGGGGTTGGCTGCTGCTTGCTTCGGATATCACTCCTGAAATTTCGGGCCTTATCGTACTGTTCGGCCCCTTACCGGAACAGACCCTTGGCTGATCTGATGGCCGGTGCTGGCCAGCGTATCGGCCAAGGAACCGGAGTGGGTTTCGACCAAAAGCCGCAGCCCGTGGGCGGCCGCGATGATGCAGGCCTCGCGCAGGGCGCGGATGGTCTGGCGGCGCTCGTCCGGGGTGGCCGCAGCGCTGGCTTGCCGGCCTGCAAAGGTGCGCATCTTGCCAGCCCCCCAGGTCCGGGCCTGGGCACAAAGCGCCAGGGTGCGGCTGCGCAGCAGATCCGGATCATGCAGCGGCAGGTAGTCGCTGATCATCGGCACCGACAACCCCTGCGCGGCCATCCACTGGGCATTGTGAATGGCCAAGGGGAATTGTTTGCGCGCGTGAATGGCCCATAATTCGATGCCCTGAAAGCCGTTGTCGCGGGCCCAGTAGGCAATGTCCTTGAGCCCGATCAGCTGGTGGCGGAAGGAAATGGTGCAAAGCGAGATTTTCATGCCGGAACCTCCTGCGGCTGGGGGCTGGCCGGGGAACTGGCCTGAAGAGTGGCCTGCGCTGGCAGGTTGATGGCGCACCAGATGCCGAACTGGGCCTTGAGCGCCCCTTTGATGGTGAATTCAAGCTGATCCAGCGCATCCAGCGCCGTGAACAGGTCGGGGTTCAAGGCACGGTCGCCTTTATGGGCGATGCGGGCGGCCAGAAAATGCAGGCTTCGGAACCCCTCGCACAGCGCCTGCCAGAAGAAGGCAAAGGCGTGTTCATAGGCGTATTTGCGAAAGGAGAACACCGGCATTTCCCGCACCGCGCGTCCAAGGTCGGCCAGCGCCAGCAGACGGGCGGGATCGCAGTGGTAGCTGAAGATCCGCCGCAGGGCGGAGGTCAGCAGGTTGTCATTCACGCGAAAGGTCCCGGCAAAATAGGCGGCAAAATCCTGCGGCCGGGGCGCCTGCGCATGGCCACTGTGCAGAATGTAGCCGCCCGCGACGGTGGGCTGCGCCATCGCATTCAGGATCGCCTCGCGCGGCAGGCCGCCGCGCCAGCGGTAATCCGGGTCATAAAGATGCCAGAGGTCCGGATCATCTGTCAGCTCAATGATGACATAATGCGGGAAGGGGTTCTGGTTGTACTTGTTCTCGCGCTCCGGCAGGTGGAACATGTCGAGGAAAATCACCAGCTGCTCATCATCGGATTTGGGCGAGAGGAGCTGTTCGAAACGGATCAGGTTCTGCTCCTTGGTCTGTCCGTGGTCGTACCATTCGCGCACCGGGATATTGTAGAGCCGTTCGACCCAGCCCGCGTACAGATCCTGGGTGATTTCTTCGCTGTGGTAGGCGAGCTGCATCGCGGGTGTGACGGCAAAGCTGCTGTCCCAGGTGCCAAAGTAGAAGGGGTGGAAATTCAGATGCTCATGCCGTCGAATGGCGGCGCAGAGGCAGCTGACAAAGCAATGCACGGTGATTTCGCTGGGGGCGGGGGCGGTGTCCGGCTCAGGCGCGGGAGTCGCGCCCAGCAGCATGCGGATCAGGCCGTCGACGGTGGCAAAATCGCTCTTGGACAGCTCGCGTTCGGGCATCTCAACGCCATGGTCCGTCTCCAGATGCAGCATCAGATTGATGAGGATCACCGAGTCGATGTGCAGGTCGTCGTTCAGCATGGCTTGCGCGCTGAAGTTCTGCATATGCGGATTGGCGAGCGGTCCGGCGAGGGTCTGGCGGATGGCCTCAAGGACATGGTCGTAGGTCATGCGTCTGCACTCTCCGGTGTGAATTTTGCGGCGATCTCGCGGCGGCTGATCTTGTCGTTGGCCCGGCGCGGGTGCCGCTGTGCGGGTCCGCAATGCGGAAGGCGACGGCGTCACTGACGCCAGGCAGCGCCATGACGGCTTGCTCGATGTCCTGCGGGTAAACGTTTAGGCCCGCCACATTGATCATGTCATCGGCGCGGGCGGTAAAGACCAGCATGCCGGTATCATTCAGGTGGCCGAGGTCGCCGGTGTCGATTGAACGTCCGGCTACGTTGATACGCACTGCATCCGGAGTGCCGTTGCGGCCTGCAGTCAGGGTAACGTGCGGCAACGGGTGGCCGACGTCATAGGGGGACTGCAGGTCGGGGTTGATGGCAACACATCCAGCCTCGGAGCAGCCGTACTGCTGGAACAGATGGATGGTGCGGGCGCGGATCAGCTGGAACCAGGCCTCCAGCAGGACGGTGCCAGAGGTGTTGGCAGCGTAGAGCCTTTGCTCCGCAGGCAGGAGGCGGGCCAGCGTGTGCAGCATCGCGGGCGAGGTATAGAGCAGCGGCTGATCCGTCTCGCGCAGGCGGCGCAAGGTGTATTTCGGGTTCAGGCTGTCGAGCACCACCAGCACATGGCCGCGGTGCAGCGCCACGAAGACGCCGGCAATCAGCCCGTAGGAATGGGTAACGGGGCAGGCGATCACTGGCGTCATCG
The DNA here is from genome assembly GCF_025144145.1 of Leisingera sp. M658. NCBI lineage: Bacteria > Pseudomonadati > Pseudomonadota > Alphaproteobacteria > Rhodobacterales > Roseobacteraceae > Leisingera > Leisingera sp. M658. The sequence continues at coordinate 69,542 of NZ_CP083548.1, read as the reverse complement.
CGGCGCTGGCGGTGAAGAAGGCGGCGTAGCTTTCGACATCAGTCGCGATTTCCTCCCATGTGCGGGTGATCACCTTGGCCGCACCCGTGGTGCCCGAACTCATCTGCACCAGAACACCCCTGCGCGGGGAGTCCTGGTCTTGCGGCAGCTCGGTTTGCTTCAGCCCGTCGCTGAGCATCACATCGCAGCCCGCCGCCTGGGCCATTTCACGGGCGGTTTCCGGCGGGATGCCTGTCCTGCATCCCGTGCTCGGACGCATAGCAATCCAGCCGGGTGCGCACCCGGCGCCAGAAAGCGGTCTCTGCCAGGCCGTAGCGGCGCTGCAGCAGGTCAGAGAGGTCGGCGAGGTTGAAGACAAACAGCGTGTCCATCACCAGCCAGCGCAGTTCCTCGGGGCTGGACATCCGGAGGCATTGGTCCAATGCTGGGGCCGCATATACCGGGCCGATTTGCGACAGATCCAGGCAGAGGTCAGGGCGCGGCAGCAACTCTTGCACGTATTCGAGGCTTTCGTGGAAATCGCGGGCGATCAGGCCGGTAGGCCAGCCGTTTTCATGCTGCAGGATCAGGTTCTGGCCGTGTGCCTCAAGCCCGATGCCGTGGGCGACCATGAGGTGCCAGACGGGCAGCACGGCCACTTCGATCAGCCTGTCCAGCCAGGCATCCAGTCCGTGCTGTGCGATCCAGGGGGCAATCAGGGGCGTGCCGTCCGGTTCGGTCAGCGCGAGACCGTTCATCGGCATCATGCTGTCCGCGGGCAAGCCGAGGGACTGCGGGCTGCGGCGCCAGATCGCGGCCAGATGCCCATCGAGCGCAGTGCCGCGGCCGGCGGTGATGGCGGCGTATTCCGGCAGAATGGTCAGCGGGTAGCGGCTGGTGAACAGCGGGTCGCTGTCCAGCACATCCGCCAGCCACCCGGAAATGGCGGGGGCGACGGTCACGGATTCCGGCGCCAGGGCGCGCAGGGCGGAGGTGTTGCGTATCATCATCGCGGTTTTCACATGGGCGCAGGCGGGGGTGTCGGCGTTCATCAGGGTACGAACCGACCGGGTGGCGCGGTACTGCGCGCCGATGGGGCCGATCTCTGCCAGCTGGCCCGCATCGCACCATGTGTTGAACAGCGGATCGTCCTGCAGTTTGGCGTGCTGCCAGGGGTGCAAGGGGAGCAGGCAGTGGGAGCTGAGCGGTGCGCCCTGTGCCTCCGCCAGCGCGGTGATGCGCTGCCATTCATCCCGGCCCAGCTCCTGTTCCCAGAAGTTTTTGCAGGGCAGCACCTGCTGCACCAAATCATGGAGGAACAGCACGCCGGTCAGGCGGAAGGTTGCGCCGCCCTCTGGTCCGTAGGCGAGATGGTCGGCGTCCGAAAACCCGCTGCGGGCCTTGTAGCAGGGGTGATAGGGGTGGCCTTCGTGCAGGGCGGTTTCCAATGCTGAGATACTTAGCCTGTGCCGCCGGGCTGCCGCCGGAACATGCAGCGCAGTCAGATCGCTGAGGTGTTCGGTGTGGCAGAGGTCGGTGCGCAGAATCTCCATTGCGGGAGAGGGGTCCGCCACTGCTGTCAGGACGTCCTCGGTCATAGCGGGGCGCCAATTTCTGCCGCCCTCGCACAAGAGCGCCTCGCACAGCTGGCGCAGCACACGGGGGGCAGCGCTGGCGCGGTTCAATGGCTCATGCAGGGACATCGGCAAGCTCCGGCGCGGGCTGCGGCTGGGCTGCCGCGATGGGGTTCCGCATCTGCAGGAACATCCCCTCCTGCGCGGCGGCCTCCAGCTCGTCAATGTTATGGACGCGGGTCAGCAGGTTGGCTTTGGCGGCCAGCGACGGAGCGGTCAGCAGGTAGCGGGCAAACTCTGCCGCAGCACCGGTAAACCGGCTGGCTGCGGCAGTCAGACGGCGGTGCAGCTGCAAGAGCAGTGCGGTTTCCTGGGTCAGCTCGTCGCAGCCCAGACGGTGGATCACCGCAGAGATCTGGTTCACCACCAGGTAATAGGCCAATCGTTCGTTGATGTGGCCGCGCGGGCAGACCAGCGCTGGTTGGCCCGCCAGCGACGGCTCCAGCGCGCTGAGGCTGGGAAAAGCGTCGCGGGTGATGAAATAGCCCTGATTGTCACGGAAATAGGCGTAGGACGGCAGGCCGGTGCTGAGGTCCAGCAGGCTGTTCTGCTGGTGCGCCTCAAGCGCGATGCCGTGCCGGTCATAAAGCTGCAGCATCGGGTCGAGCATGCAGTCGAGATAGGCTTCGAACCACAGACGGGCGGTTTCGGCGCAGGACTGGCCGCGGGCGGCTGCCAGCCGTTTGATGAGGGTGATCAAAAGCACACTGCGGCCGGGCAGCGGGCCGGCGGTGAGGGCCGCGAGGTTGTAGACACCCTTGTCCGCCGCACCCATGAAGGGTTTGTCGCGGAAGATCACCTCAAACCCGCTTTCGCGGCGGCCCGGCATGTCCAGGGTCAAATAGGCGGGGTCGTCGATGATGCAAAAACACGGGCTGAGTTTCGCGGCGTCCAGCCGGCGCAGCAGCCGGGCCATGGACACACCCACGTCCAATTCGCTGCGCAGGGTGACGCGCAGCGAGTTGGTCAGCCGCATCGGGATTGAGTATTTCAGCTTCCAGGGGCAATCCGGAGCATAAACCGTGCCCACCGAGGAGGTGGCGGCAAAATTCCCCCCCGCCGCGCCCAGGTCGCGCAGTTTGCCCGAGGCGAGCAGCGCCTGCACCGCCGGATCCAGCCGCAGCATCTGCGCCTGCAGCGGGTGCGCCGGGATCAGGATTTCATGGGCTTGCAGCTGAAACGCCCCGGCGATGCCTGGGATCTGATGAACCATGTCCGTGGCGGCCCCTTGTGCGGCGCCTTGCGAGACGATGCTCTTGTCGGCAGCAAAGAAGGTGAGCGGAAACCGGCTTGCGTATTCGGGAGCGTATGCCGCCTGCTGCCAGCCGGTCAGCCCGTCGTGGCTTTTGGGAGTGGGGTGCAGCCAGTGGCCGTAGGAAAGCGCCTGCTCAGCTGTCAGAAAGCTGTCTGGGCCGGGCGTGCCGGCCTTGCGGCGCAGGACCTTTTAGATTTCGGCGTTGCTGTTGAAGACGCCGCGCAGGAACTCTGGCAGCTTACCGGGATCGCGGGCGTTCAGATGTGCAAAGCATTCAGGTCAACCGGGTCTGTTTCGACGTGAACTGGCGGGATAGCTGGCTGCTGAGCGGCACCGGCGGACAGCGCGATGCCTGGTGTGACGTTGAATTCACACCACTCTCATTAATCGGATTCCGGTGGGCGGGGAAGCGGGTTTTCCAAAAATACGAAGGGTTTACAGTATCCGGCAGAAGACCGCGCATGGCAATAATCCGAAACGGGGGCGCCAAGACAGGCGCCCCCGAGCGGATCAGAACTTGAGCGTGGCAACAACCGAGATATTGCGGCCCGGCTCCTTGATCGTGTTGATCGATGCGGCAGTGTATTCGGTGCCATAGGTCGCGCGGTCGGCGTACTGCGTGTCGAACACGTTATCGATGGCCGCCCGGATGGTGACATTGCCAAGGGACGGCGGGCTGTATTCGGCAAAGAGGTTCAGAACCTGATAGCTTTCCTGCTTTTGAGTGTAAGTTTCATAGACGCCATTGTCGTTGGACAAGGCGGCCTCGACGCTGCCGCCGACCAGCAGGTTCATGGTTGGGATTTCCTGCTGCACCTCAAACGCCAGCACTTTGCCGATCGGGGTGCCCGAATCGACGACAAAGAAGCTCTCGGCCGGCTGGCCGTTGAATTCGATGTCGCTGCTGTTCATGGTGAAGCGGGCAAAGCCGCTGTCCCAGCCATAGGTGGCGGCCAGATTGAAGCCTTTGCTTTCAAAGTCGTTGCCGACGACAGCACCGGTCCGGGTAACACCGCGGAGGTTGCCGATGCTGGTCTTGAACAGCTCGCCGCCCAGGGTCCAGTTGCCGCGCTGCCAGTCGGCGGCGACGATGATGTTTTTTGCGCGGGAGGACTGCAGGACAGAATAGTCCCAGGCCTGGTAGAACAAGAAGTTGTCCTCGAGATCATAACCGCCAAAGACGTTGGAGTATCCCGCTCGCAGTGACAGGGAGTCGGTCAGGTCATAGACCAGCGACAGGTTTCCGCTTGCGCCGGAGGTGGAGCCGGTGAAGGCGGTGCCGGTCTGGGCGAAATCCTGGCCAGTGAAATCCTGCCAGTCATAGCGCAGGCCGGCAGAAACGCTAAGGCGGTCGGTGGGTTCAAGCCGAGCCTGGGCAAAGACGCCCAGGTTCTTGCTTTCCTCGCCGGTCAGCCCGTTGACCCAGGTAGCATTCACCGTGCTTTCGCGGACCTGATAATCCACGCCGGCCGTGATGGTGTTGCTGTCCGACAGGTGAAAATCGTTTTTCAGCGTCAGCGCGTAGGTGCTGGAGCTGGTGGATGTTGAATCGCCGAACGGGTCCGACGGGCGGTCAACGTTGATTTCAGAGAAACCAAAGGTCGCAGACGGGTCCCAGAGACCGGTTTCATTCCCGCTTTCATAGCGCAGCGAGGCAATGCGGCGTTTGGTGAAATAGGGGGCAAAGCCGCGGGTGCTGGAACCGAAGTTGGGCTGGAAGTTGCGGATTTCGTTATCCTGCGCCTCTTGCAGCGACAGCTCGATCCGGTCGCCCTGATCACCCTCATAGGCGAATTTCAACAGGCCCGCAGTCAGGTTTGCCGCAGAACCTGTCACCTCGTTGCCGTCGCCGTCCTCGTAATTGTCGCCGGTTGCGCGTTTGGCATAGCCAAGGATTTCAAAACCGCCGCTGCGGCCTGCCAGGGTCAGCGAACCCTGGGCGGTGCTGCCATTGCTGGAATAGGACAGGCGGGACCGGCCGCCGAAGGTCTCGCCGTCTTCGATAATGTCTTCGGCGTCGATGGTTTCCATCACCACCCGGCCCGCCAGCGCGCGGGGGCCTGCGTCAGCAGGGGCAACGCCGGGATCGACGCGCACCGATTTCATCAGGCCAGGGTCAAAGGCGTTGGCGCTGACGTGGTGGAAGGTGCGGTTGTTCTGGCTGACGCCGTCCACCTGCACCGCAAGGTTCAGCATGTCGACGCCGTTGACAAAGATTTTCTGCGCAATCGGAATGCCGCCGCCGACCGAGACCGAGGCGATGCCGGCAAAGAGATCCTTGAGGTCGCCCATCGCGGCGCGTTCGATCTCGGCGTCGGCCACATAGATCGATGTTGCGCGGTCGGCGGCGTTGCCTGCGGGATCGCGCTGTTTGACGATGATCGGATCCAGCGACAGGACCTCGTCGTCCGCAGCAAAGGCGGCGGGGGCAGAGATAAGAGTCAGAGCGGTGCTGCACAGCAGCCCTGACAGGCGGATGTTGGAAGTTCGTGCCATGATAAACCCGTGTTCTAAGAGCTGTTAGCTTGGGTCAAATCCTGGCTGGCCTTGCAAAGGCTGGGGCCTGATAGGGAGCAATTCCAGCGGCTGCAAGCCCCAGTCCTGGCGACTTTCCGTTATTATGCTGATGTTGCATTTATGCGCGGCCCGCAACCTGCGGATGGCGCTGCAGCAGCGCGGCTGGACTTCTTCAGCGCAGGCGGCTAAGCCGCTCTCGATTTTGAGCAAGCCAACCCCGCCAGCCAAATTCCATCTTAACAGGATAGAAAATGGCCCATCGGAAGATTTTGCAGCTGGCTGCATCAATTGCTGTTGCCCTGGCCGGTGCAGCGCAGGCGCAAAGCATTGCCGTTGACACCGCGCGCGGCGCGGTCGAACTGCCTGGAATTCCACAGAAGATCGTCGTTCTGGATGCCGCGGCGGCGGACACATTAGAGGCCCTGCAGGTGCCAATCGCCGGTGTCCCGTCCAAACTGTATGTCAGCTACCTGCAGGATCTGCAGGACAGGGCCGTGCCGGTGGGCACCCTGTTTGAACCGGATTTTGAAGCCATTGCCATGCTGGCGCCTGATCTGATCGTGGCGGGCGGGCGGTCCTCGGTGCAGGTTGAGGCGCTGGCCGGGATCGCACCGGCCATCGACATGACAATATGGGGCGAAGACCACATTGCCCAATCGCTGGCGCGGCTGCGCAGCTATGGCCACCTGACCGGGCAGGAGGCGCGGGCGGCGGATCTGGAAGCGGCCTTCACCGCCAAGCTGGAGCACACCCGCGCCGCCGTTGGTGGCCGCGGCAATGCAATGATCCTGATGACCAACGGCCCCAAAGTGTCCGTCTATGGTGCCGGGTCGCGGTTCGGCTGGTTGCACACCGCGCTGGACCTGCCGGAGGCGGTGGAAAGCGTCGCAGCACAGACCCACGGCGAGGCTGTTTCCTTTGAGTTCATCGCCGCGGCCAACCCCGATTGGCTGATCGTCATCGACCGTGCCGCAGCGATTGGCCAGGGCAATCAGGCAGCCGCGGTCACCCTGGACAATGCGCTGGTTGCGGGCACCACAGCCTGGCGCCGGCAGCAGGTGGTCTATCTGAATGCGGCCAACGTCTATATTGCGGGCGGCGGCATCCAGTCAATGACGGCGGCGCTAGAGGAGGTTCTGGCGGGGTTTGCAACTGGTGGCTGATCCTGCCGCCCTGGATAGCCGCGGCGCCGGGGGCCGGAATACTCTGGTTCTGATGGGGCTGCTGTTGTGTCTGCTCGCTGCGGTCAGCCTGTTTGTGGGGGTCAACCGGCTGAGCCCGGGGGCAGTGCTGAGTGATCCGCAGGCACTGCAGCTGCTGGCGGTCAGCCGCATTCCCCGCACCGCTGCGGTACTGCTGACCGGCGCGTCGATGGCGGTGGCGGGTGTCATCATGCAGCTGCTGGTGCGCAATAAATTCGTCGAGCCCGGCACCACCGGCACCAATGAAGCCGCCATGCTGGGATTGCTGGCGGTGACGCTGCTGGCGCCCTCGATGTCCCTGTTCGGCAAGATGCTGGCAGCCTCGGCTGCGGCCTTGGCGGGCACCGCCCTGTTCATCCTGCTGGCCCGCCGCATTCCGCCCGAGCGGCCATTGCTGATCCCGCTGTCCGGGTTGGTTTACGGCGGGGTGCTGACGGCCTGCGCAACCTTCGTCGCCATTCAGACCGACCTGCTGCAGTATCTTGGCATCTGGATGAGCGGCGAGTTTTCCGGCGTGCTGGCGGGGAGGTATGAGCTGCTGTGGCTGGCGGGCGGGCTGGCGGTGCTGTCCTATTTTGCGGCAGATCAGTTCACCATTGCGGGGCTGGGCCGGAATGTCAGCCTGAACCTTGGGCTGCGCTACGGGCAGGTGCTAGGGTTCGGTATTGTTACCGTATCGTTGGTGTCGGCGCTGGTGATCGTGACCGTCGGGATGCTGCCCTTCATCGGGCTGGTGGTGCCCAATCTGGTTTCACGCATCATGGGTGACAACCTGCGCGCCAGCCTGCCGGTGGTTGCCGGAACCGGGGCGGGGCTGCTGCTGCTGTGCGATATCCTGGGGCGGCTGCTGCGTTACCCGTATGAGATCCCAGTCGGCACCGTTTTCGGCATCTTCGGCGCTGCAGTGTTTCTGTATATGCTGCTGGGACGCCGGGCGCATGGCTGACCGGCGGATCCTGGGCCTGAGCTGTCTGCTGGCAGCGGCGGCGGCGCTGTTCCTGTTCTGGGGCCTGCGCGGGCCGGTGGCCTATATCCTGGAGCTGCGGCTGGTCAAGCTGGCGGGGCTGCTGTCGGTCGGGGCCGCCGTCGGGGTGGCAACGGTGCTGTTGCAGACGATCAGCCGAAACCGCATTCTGACACCCGCCTTCATGGGGTTCGACGCGCTGTTCCTGCTGCTGCAGACCGGGCTGGTTGCAGGTTTGGGGATTGCCGGCAGCAGCCAGATCCCGGCCCTTGCCGGATTCCTGCTGGACGCCGCCGTCATGATGGGCGCGGCGCTGGTCCTGTTCACCAGCGTGCTGCGCCGCACCCGCCACGATATCCAGCTGATGGTGCTGACCGGCGTGGTTCTGGGGCTGATGTTCCGGACCATTACGGCCTTTCTCCAGCGGTTGATGGATCCGTCCGAATTTTCAATCGTGCAGGCCAGAATGTTTGCGCAGTTCGGCAGTTTCGACCGCGAGGCCCTAGCAATGGCTCTGGGGCTGATGATGCTGGCCTTTTGGTGGGTTTGGAGCAATCACGCGGTTCTGGATGTGGCCGCCCTGGGCCGGGACACGGCACGCAGTCTGGGCGTGGGTCATGACCGGTTGCAGCTGAAGGTGCTCTGCATCATTGCCGCACTGGTTTCGGTGTCGACGGCGCTGGCGGGGCCGGTTGCCTTTCTGGGGCTGCTGGTAACCAGCTTGGCGCACAGCCTGATGCGGACCCACCGCCATGCGCTGCTGCTGCCGGCGGCGGCGCTGATTTCCGCGCTGATCCTGGTGGCGGGCCAGACCGTGTTCGAGCGCATCCTGATGCTGCAATCCACCCTGGCCGTTGTTATCGAGTTTTGCGGCGGCCTGTTGTTCATGTTCTTGCTGGCAAAGGGAAAAATCCGGTGATCAAAATAACCGGCCTCAGCTATGGCCCTGGCGCGAAACCCATCCTTGACGGGATTGATGCAGAAATCCCCTCAGGCCGGATCACTGCGCTGATCGGTCCCAATGGTGCAGGCAAGTCAACCTTGTTGAACCTGATCGCGCAGCAACTGGTCCCCAGCCGGGGCCGCATCAGCCTGGACGGTGAAGACGCGGCCCGGATCGCCCCTGGCCGGCTGGCCCGCAAGATGGCGGTTGTGGCCCAAACCCTGACCGTGGCCAGCCGGGTCCGGGTCAAGGATCTGATCGGCTTTGGCCGCTGGCCCCACAGCCAGGGGCGGTTGACGGAAGCGGATCACGCCGCTATCGGGGACGCGATTGAGCTGTTCGGCCTTGCCCCGCTGCAGCAGCGGTTCCTGGATGAGCTGTCGGGCGGGCAGCGCCAGCGGGCCTTTATCGCCATGGCCTATGCCCAGGACACCGACTGGCTGCTGTTGGATGAGCCGTTGAACAATCTGGACCTGCACCACGCCCGCAATCTGATGTCGCAGCTGCGCCGCCTGGCCGAAGAGCGCGGCAAGGGTATTGTGATCGTTGTGCATGACCTCAACTATGCCATCAGCTGGTCCGATCACGTGGTGGCGCTGAAGGACGGCCGGACCGCCTTTCAAGGTCCGGTGGATGAGGCTGCCAGCGCCGCCAGCCTGACGGCGCTGTATCAGACACCCGTGGTCCTGACCCGGATCGGCGGCCTGCCGTTTGCGCATTACCACCGCTAGCGGCGGATGCAGGCAGGGCGGCGGGCCGGTTGGACGGGTTTAGCCAAAAACCCGCCCGGTATCGGTCTGTTTGACCGGCGTCAGCCGTGGCTGACCGGCATCAGCGCCGCCTTGCGGCCTGCTGTCAGACCGTCAATAGAATTGACAATTGCCTGCCGGTCGATCCGGAAATGGCGGGACAGATCCCCGATTGTCCCGGTTTGGCCGAAATGCTCCACCCCGTGCGGAATCGTCCTGTGCCCGGCCACGGCGCCAAGCCAGGCGAGTGTCGCCGGATGGCCGTCGATCACAGTGACCAGGGTGCAATGCGCAGGCAGATCCTGCAGCAGCTGTTCGATATGCGACACCGCCGCCGGATTGCCGCGGGCGCGCTCCCGCTGGGCGGCGGTCCAGCCAGCATTCAGACGGTCCGCCGAGGTGACGGCCAGTACGCCGATATCGCGCCGCACGCCGCCGATCATGCCGGCGGCGGCAATCGCCTCGTCTGCAACTGCGCCCTGATAGGCGATCACAACCGAGCAATTTGGGCCGGGCTTGCGCAGCCAATAGGCACCGTCGATGGCGCCTTGGCGGAAACCCTCATCGGCGCGTTTGCCCGGCTGCTCCAGCGGTTTTGTGGAAAGGCGCAGATAGACCGAACCGCCGGTCTCATCCCTAAGCCAGGTCCGTTCATCCGGGTCGCCGCTGCCATCCCGCTGCAAATAGCCAAAGGCCCATTCCATGATCACCGCCAGCTCATCGGCAAAGGCGGGTTCAAAGGCCGCCAGCCCGTCCTGGCTCATCCCGATCAGCGGGGTGCTGATGGATTGATGGGCGCCGCCCTCGGGCGCCAGGGTCACACCGGATGGGGTGCCCGCGATCATGAACCGCGCGTCCTGGTAACAGGCATAGTTCAGCGCATCGAGACCGCGGCAGACAAAGGGATCATAGACCGTGCCGACCGGGATCACCCGCTTGCCCCACAGGCTGTGCGCCAGCCCCGCCGCGCCCAGCAGCAGGAACAGGTTCATCTCGGCAATGCCCAGCTCCAGATGCTGGCCCTCGGGGGCAAAGTTCCATTTGGCGGTGGAGGGAATGCGATGCTCGATAAAGGCATCCGCCTGCACCTCGCGTGCAAACAGTTTGCGCCGGTTCACCCAAGGCCCCAAGCCAGTGGTGCCGGTCACATCCGGCGAGGTGGTCATGATCCGCGCCGCCAATTCGCTGTCCCCGCGCGCCAGCGCATCCATGATTTTGCCAAAGGCCATCTGGGTCGAGATTTCGCGGGATGTGTCCAAGGCCACGGATGGCACCGCCAGCGGCGCCTCAGCATACCGGCGCGGGCCCTGGGCAAAAAACGGCACATGGCCCAGGAAGGCCTGCAGCGCGGGCACATCCGCAACTGTTGTAAAAGGATCCCATTCCTGGCCTTCGGGCACCCCCATATGTGATTGCCAATCCGCCATCTGCGCTTTGGTCATCAGCCCGCCGTGGTTATCCTTGTGGCCGGCAATCGGCGTGCCCCAGCCCTTAACCGTATAGGCCAGAAAACAGACCGGGCGGTCGTGGCCGATGGCAGCAAACGCATCCGCCATGGTCTCGACGCAGTTGCCGCCAAGGTTCTCCATCAGCGCCGCCAGCTCCGCATCATTGCGGCGGTCTATCAGCGCTGTGACCGCGCCCTGATCGCCCAAGTCATCCAGCAGCCGCTGGCGCCAGACCGCACCGCCCATATAGGTCAGCGCCGAGTATTCCTGGTTCGGGCAGGCATCGATCCAGGCGCGCAGGGCTTCTCCGCCCGGTTCTTCAAACGCGGCACGCTGCAGGGCGCCGTATTTGACCTTCACAACGTCCCAGCCGAAGGCATCAAAGATCTTCTCGATCCGCTCAAACAGCCCTTCGCGCACAATCCCGTCCAGCGACTGGCGGTTGTAGTCGATGATCCACCAGGTGTTGCGCAGACCGTTCTTCCAGCCCTCCTGCAGTACCTCATAGATGTTGCCCTCATCCAGCTCGGCATCACCGACCAGGGCCACCATACGCCCCAGCCGGGTTTCCGCGCCCCAGTCCTTGGCTTCGATAAAATCCTGCACCATTGAGGCCAGCGCGGTGATGCCGACACCCAGCCCCACAGACCCGGTGGAGAAATCCACATCGTCAATGTCCTTGGTGCGGCTGGGATAGCTTTGCACGCCGCCGAAGCCGCGGAAATTCTCCATCTTTTCGCGGGTCTGATTGCCCATCAGATACTGCATCGCATGAAAGACGGGCGAGGCATGCGGTTTCACCGCCACCCGGTCTTGCGGTTTCAACGCCGAGAAATACAACGCCGTCATGATCGACACCATCGAGGCGGAGGAGGCCTGATGCCCGCCCACCTTGATCCCGTCCGGATTGGGGCGGATGTGGTTGGCGTTGTGGATCATCCAATGCGACAGCCACAACAGCCGCTGTTCAACGGTCTTCAGATGGGTCAGATCCGGGCGCATGGCGGTCTCCTTATTCGGCGGCGTGCTGCAACGGGGCGGGCAGGGCCTGTTCCAGATCCGCCAGGATGTCCTCGACCTCCTCCAGCCCGATGGACAGCCGGATCAGCCCGTCGCTGATGCCATGTTCGGCGCGCTCTTCCGGCGTATAGGTCGAATGGGTCATCGAAGCAGGGTGCTGGATCAGGGTCTCGGCATCGCCCAGCGACACCGCGCGCTGGATCATCTGCAGACCGTTCATCAAGGCGATGCCGCCGGCCAGCCCGCCTTCGACCTCAAAGGCGATCATCGCGCCGGGCTGGTCCATCTGGCGTTCCGCAATGTCATGCTGCGGGAAGCTTTTAAGGCCCGGAAAATGCATCGTGCGGACGGCCGGATGGGCGGCAAGGAAGTCTGCCACCACCCTGGCCGAAGCGCAGTGGCGGTCCATCCGCAGGTTCAGCGTCTTCAGCCCGCGCAGGACCAGCATCGCATTGAACGGCGCCATCACCGCACCGGTCATGTCCTTCATGCCAACCAGGCGGATTTCGGCGATCTGCTCGGCGCGGCCCGCAACCAGCCCGGCAACCACATCACCATGGCCGCCAAGGTACTTGGTGGCGGAATGCAGCACAATGTCGGCGCCCAGCTCAATCGGGCGGGTCAGATACGGGGTGGAATAGGTGTTGTCGACCACCAGCCGGGCGCCCGCGGCATGGGTGATTTCCGCCGCCGCGGCGATATCCACCAGCCGCATGTTGGGGTTGGCCGGCGTTTCAAAGTAGACCACCCGGGTCTTGCCGGAGACCGCCTTGCGCAGATTGTCCATGTCGGTCATATCCACATGGGTGATGGTCACGCCCCATTTCGACAGCCCGTGGCGCATGAAGGCAAAGGTGCAGCCATAAAGCGTCTTGTCGACGATGATCTCGTCCCCTGGCGACAGCAGCGTCCACAGAACCGCGGTCACCGCCCCCATGCCGCTGGCCAGCGCCAGCCCTGCCTCGGCTCCTTCCAGCGTGGCGATGCGCTGTTCCAGCAAATCGCAGGTCGGGTTCGAGATGCGGCTGTAAATATGGCCTGCGCGTTCTCCTGCAAACATTTCGCCGCCCGCCTCGGCAGTCTCAAATGCAAAGGTCGATGTCAGGTGCAACGGCGGCGTCAATGCGCCTTCGTGGTCCTGCGGGTCATAAGCGTGATGAATGGCGCGGGTGGCAAAGCCGTTGGGGCGGGTCATGGCTGTCTCCTCAATCTGATTTCAGCCATAATACGCCATATCATGTGGCAACTGATTGCGAACTATGCTTCAATAGGTGTGAATATTGGCAGATACTGCCAATGCGGGGCGGCATGGACAACAAAGACAGACAAATCATCCGCGCCCTGCAGCAGGACGGGCGGATGACCAACCAGGAACTTGCCGACGCGGTCAGCCTGTCCCCGTCGCCGTGCCTGCGGCGGGTCCGGAACCTGGAGGCCAAGGGGGTTATCCGCGGCTACAGCGCCGATGCGGATGCTGCGGCCTGCGGGCTGGCGATCACCGTTTTTGTCCGCATCCGGCTGGAACGGCATAACGAAACCGACGTCCAGAATTTCGAACGGCGGATGCAAATGATCGAGGAGGTGCTGGAATGCCACGTGCTGACCGGCGCAATGGACTATCAGCTGCGCGTACTGGTGCCTGACCTGGAAGCCTATGAAAGTTTCATCCGCCACCGCATTCACCCGATTGGCGGCATTGCATCGATCGACACCAGTTTTGTCTACGGCACCGTGAAACGCACCGCTGTCTTCCCCCTGCCTGAATGAGACCGGACCTTTTTTGTTCCCGCCGCCAAGCGCAAAGCAATGGACCCTGGCCCTAAGGGCAACCGCTAAAACGCAAGCTGCGGCAAGCTGTGCGGGTTCAGCTTCAAAAGGGCTGCAATCAGCTCCAGGCCCTTGCGGAAACGGGTCTCATCCTGAACCGCGCCCAGCGAAATCCGCACTGCGCCCGGTGAGCCTGTACCCGGGGGCAGAAAAGGCACGTCAGGCGTAACGGCTATGTGCATCTGGCGCGCATATTGCAAAAAATCGCCGGAACCCCATCCGTCAGGCAGCGGTAACCACAGATGCAGTGCTGCAGGGTGCCCTGTCCAGGGTATTCCATTCAATACTCCGCAAACAATGCGATAGCGGCTTTTCAATGCTTTCCTCTGCCAGTCTGCAATCTCCAGCGCTGTGCCGTCCGATACCCAGCAGCCGGCCAGTTCCTGCATTAAGGGCGTGCCCGCCCCACCGAAGCTTAACAAGCGGCCCGTCAGGGAAGGCAGCAAATGGCTGGGCGCAGCCATGTATCCTGCCTGCAGCCCGGGCATCAGGCAGGTGCTGAGGGCAGACATATAGACGGAACGCTCTGGAACCAGCGCTGACACCGGCGGCGGGCGATCCTCTGCCACAGGGCCAAGCGGATCATCTTCAATGATGTAGAGACCATGGTCATCCGCAATCCGGGACAGCTCCCTGCGCCGGTCTTCGGGCATCATAACCGGCACTGGATTTGCCAATGATGGCAGCAAACACAGGACTTTAGCGCCGGACGTCCGGCAGGCTTTCTCCAATGCATCCGGCAAAATACCAGATGAGTCCGTTTTCAGTCCCGAAAGTTTCAAACCCAAATAGGAGCAACCGGAAACGAGCAGATTATGCGTGATACTGTCTGACAAAACGGTGTCGCCAGGACGGGTCAGCGCAGACAGAGCAACAGACATTCCGTGGCTGCCGCCGTTTGTCACTAGAATCTGTTCCGGGGCGGCAGCAAGACCGCAGGCCGCCAGCCACTTTGCCCCTGCCGCGCGACGGGCACCGTGCCCGGAACTGAAACCGCAATCCTGCAAGGCCGAGGGGGTCAGTTCTGCTGTAAGCTTCTGCAATGACAGCTGAAACCGCCTGCTGTGCTCTTGGTTGCGGATGGGGCGGGAGGTGGAGAAATCAAACCCTTCTTCAAGTGGAGTTCTTTGCGGAGCCGCGTGTGGCCCGGGACCGCTGACATAGCTGCCCCGGCCAACCTGCCCGTCAATCAGGTTCTGCTTGCGCAGGCTATCGTAGGCTTTGCTTACGGTGTGAACGCTCAAACCAAGCCGGTCTGCCATTTTGCGATGCGGCGGCAGCCGGGATCCGGCGGGGAGTTTCTCCGTCAGTATGGCCTGCTCAATCGCAACCGCCAGGCTGGCATGCAAAGGCGAATAAAGCGTTTCGGGATCAGGATACCACATTGCCGTTCCTCAATCCTGGCCGCAGGGTAAAAGCAAAGGGCGCCACAGGCCCGGCTGCCTGTTCACGCCGCTTTTACTTTTGCAGCCTGGCCGGTTCCCGCAATGAGAGCCCTGTGCAAAACCGTGACCGCAGTTTCCGCTGATGTCCGTGGCACCGCAAATTGAACATCGACATTGCGCGGTGTTTGATGCGCAGCGATCACCCCGACACCCGCTTGGTCAAAGGCTGCAAGCCCGCGGCGAAGCACCTGCACCCCGGACAGGTCGCGTCCAATGGCCGAAACGATGGACAACGCCCGCGTGCTGACTTGGGCGGACGGATAAGCGCGTTCCAGATCATTCACCACACGGCGCACTGTCTTCAGCGAAGCCTCGACATAGTGGGTGATGGTATTGGCGTTCGAGCTTTTAGAAACGATCCGGACGTTGTGGCGGCGCAGGGCCTCCAGTACCGTGGCATCATAGCCTTTGACGCCGACCATATCCTGCTCGAACAGTTCCAGCGCAACCACATCAAGGCTGGTCACGATTTCAACGGCTGCGGTTTTGGAAGGCTGGCCGTCGATGAGGGTGCCGGGATCGGAAGGCTCAAAGGCATTGGTGATGCGCAGAGCCACTTTTGACTGGCGCAGGATCTTGGCAGCATTCGGGTGAATGGCCTCCATCCCCATATTCGACAGCTGGTCGGCGACATCATAATTCGTGTGCCCCAGTTTGCGCACAGCTTTCGCGCCCACCAGCACCGGATCTGCGGATGACAGGTGGAACTCCTTGTGGATGATCGCCTCTTTCGCCTGGGTGTATGCCGCGATGGTGGAAAATGTGACTTCGGAATACCCGCGGTCATATTCGCGCATAAGCCCCTCGCGGCACTGCGCGTAGCCGGTGACCACAGGCAGTTCCGATGCCAGGTCAAGAGTGCCAAGGCCGCCGCTGATCCGTTCCTCAAGCGAGCATTCGCTGTCATCGCGCCAGCCGCTGAGGTCAATAAACCGGGCATTCAGACCGGCGCGTTGCAGCATCAGGGTTGTCACAAAGGCGGAATGCGCCTCGCCCAGCCCGGACAGCAGCTCACGCACCAGCATCATCTGGCTTGACAGGCGGAAATGGCCGTAGGAGCACAGGCGCTGCAGGTCAAACAAGCAGCTGCGGGCTCCTTCGATGCGGTCGCGCACGAAATCCTCCGCCAGCGCCCGGTCAGCCGGATTGTCCAGGACGCCATTGTGGACCCTGGCCATCGCTTCACCCACGCGGCTCAGCGCATCAAGCCAGCCATGATCGTTGTCGTCGTTGGCAAACAGGGCATAGACGCCAGGCTCACCGGATTTCTTATGCTCCAGCAACAGGTTGGTGATCCCGCCAAAAGCGGAGACAACAAAAATCCGGTGATAGAGCGCGCCACTGCAACGGTCAGCAATGATCAAAGTGTCGCGCAACTCCCGGATGCGGGACATCGACGTGCCGCCGATTTTCTCGACGGTGTGTTCGGGAAAATTCACTGTCTATCCCCCGGCTGGCGCCGGGGCCTCTTCAGGTGGTTTCCAGCGCGTAAGAGCCATCTTCGCGGTGGGTTTCACTGCCGGTCACCGGCGGGTTGAACACGCAGGCCATGACAAGCTCTTCCTCGGCGCGCAGGGTGTGGCGGTCATGCTTGTCCAGTGCATACATCACGCCGGGCCGGATCAGGTGGGTTTCGCCGGCGGCCAGATCGGTGATCGAACCTGTGCCTTGCATGCAATAAACGCTCTCGAAGTGGTTCTTGTATTCGAACGTGTGTTCCGAACCGGCCTCAAGAAAGGTGATGTGGAACGAAAACCCCATCCCGTCCTGCTCCAGCAGCATCCGGACCGAAGACCACTTTGCGTCTGATACAACGCGGCTGCGGTCACTTTTGACAATGTCGTTGTAGTCGCGAACTATCATGTCTTACTCCGCTGCAAATTTGCTTGAGTCCGTTACGCCGCGGATCGCACCGCGCAGGATGTTCAGACCTTTCATCAGCGTATCCTCAGATGTGGTCAGGGGGGCCAGCACCTTGACCACCTGGTCTTTGTTGCCGGAGGTTTCGATAATCAGCCCGTTCTCAAAGGCATGGGCGCAGATGCTGGCGGCCAGCCCGCCTGAGCCGACATCCAGCCCCTGCATCATGCCGCGCCCCTTGAGGCAGGCGCCAGGCAGCAATTCGGCCATTTCTTCCAAGGCAGCAGTCAACAGCCTGGCTTTGGCGGCAGCATCCTTTTGGAACCGGCCATCGGCCCAGAATTTCCGGATCGCAACCCGGGCCGTGACAAAGGCATGAGTGTTGCCGCGGAAGGTGCCGTTATGTTCGGCCGGGCCGAATATGTCATGCGCGGGGCGCACCAGCATCAGCGCCATCGGCAGGCCAAAGCCCGAGATCGATTTCGCCAGCGTCACAATGTCCGGTGTGATCCCCATGTCCTCAAACGAAAAGAAGCCGCCGGTACGGCCGCAGCCGGCCTGGATGTCGTCGATGATCAGCAGCGCGCCGTGCGCCTTGGCCAGCGCGGCGATGCGCTGCACCCATTCGGGGCGCGCGGCGTTCAGGCCGCCTTCGCCCTGCACGGTCTCCAGCAGGATAGCCGCAGGGGCGTCGATGCCGCTGGAGCGGTCGTTCAGCATCGTCTCAAGGTATTCAGCGGTATCAGCGCCGCCCGGAAAGTAGCCGTCATAAGGCATCCGGGTGACGCCGTTCAGCGGGGTGCCAGCGCCGCCGCGGTGATAGCTGTTGCCGGTGGCCGCCAGGGCGCCCAGGGTGACGCCGTGAAAACCGTTGGTAAAGGCGATGACATTGCTGCGGCCGGTCGCCTTGCGGGCCAGTTTCAGCGCTGCCTCAACTGCATTGGCGCCGGTCGGGCCGGTGAACATGACCTTGTGGTCCATGTTGCGCGGCCGCAGGATGTGCCGGTCGAAGGCGTCAAGGAAACCCGCCTTGGCGCTGGTGTGGAAATCCAGCCCATGCGCCAGCCCGTCGGTCGAGATGTGGTCGAGCAGCGCCGCCTTCATGTCCGGATCGTTGTGCCCGTAGTTGAGCGACGAACAGCCGGCAAGAAAGTCGATGTACCGGCGCCCCTTGTCATCAGTCAGCTCAGAGCCGCTGGCATGGGTGAACACCGTATCGAAGCCGCGGCAATAGCTGCGCGCTTCGGATTCGCGGCGCTTGAAAATGGAAATCTCGGCTGACGTATCAGTCGGCATATTGTGTCCTCTTGGAACTAGACAGGTCAAAACGGGCAAGCGCCACATGGATCAAAGCGCCCTCAAACTGTGCAGCCGGGCGTCTCGGAGAAATCGATCGTGACCATGTGCTCGGTACTTTGGCGGTCACGGAAATGCCCGGTCTGCGTAAAATGGGGTCGGCTCTTCAGCGGCGCGCTCCGGTTGGCTGCGAAGTTGTGGAACAATGCCCAGGACGCTCTGTTTTCTTGCGTGATTGTCGTTTGCAGCCGCTTGATGTTTTTGCAGGCCTCGCGGAGCAGCAGGCCGTTCAGCATCCGCGAGCCAAGCCCGGTTCCGCGGGCGTGTTCCGACACCGCCACCTGCCAGACAAACAGCGTTTCCGGATCGTCAGGCAGAACATAGGCAGAAGTCCAGCCAGCTATTTCTTGCTCGATCTCGGCAACCACGCAGGTCTCGCTGAAGTGGTCGCACTGGATCAGATTGCAGTACATGGAGTTTTCGTCGAGCGGCTTGCATGCGCGCACCAGCTCCCAGATCCCGGCCCCATCTTCCGCTGCGGGCTCACGAAGCACAGGTGTTGCTTTCCGGAAAAACTCTAACGCATGCCGCATCTGTCCCGGCGCCTCCATTTTAATTTGACTGACTAAGTAACAGCCTCTCGCAACGGCTTCAAGTCAGTGTCGCAGATTGCGTCAATGTGTCGTTTTTGCCCGTCAATCACAAAAATACGCCTATCAAGTGGATCACTTATGCTTCAGCTATCAAAGTAAAAACCCATAAA
Source organism: Leisingera sp. M658 (assembly GCF_025144145.1). Classification (NCBI taxonomy): domain Bacteria; kingdom Pseudomonadati; phylum Pseudomonadota; class Alphaproteobacteria; order Rhodobacterales; family Roseobacteraceae; genus Leisingera; species Leisingera sp. M658. The sequence continues at coordinate 50,640 of NZ_CP083548.1, read as the reverse complement.
ATCGCACTTCTTGATTATCCCCCCAAGCTCTGCCAGAAACTGAAGATGGACCGTATTGATGCCAGCTTGATAGCCCTGCGCCGGATTCTGCGCGCGACCGACATGTTCGGACGTGAGCTTGCCCGGTCGGTTGGACTGACTGCGCCGCAGTTTCGGGTGCTGCAAATTATCGCTGGCAGCGAGCATTGCACGGCCAAGGCAATCTCGCAGCAGATGCGGATTTCCCAAGCAACCGTGACTTCGCTTGTCGACAAGCTGGTGCGCAAAGAGATGGCCGTACGTGAAAAGTCGCAGACCGACCGGCGTCAAACCGATATATCTGTCACTGCAAAAGGCCGTCAGGCAATTGCGGAAGCCCCTGACCCCCTGCAGCAACGGTTTGTTCGCAAGTTTGAAGCGATGGAAGATTGGGAGCAGGCCGGATTGATTGCGGCACTGGAACGTGTCGCCGCCATGCTGGACGCGGAGGACATTGATGCTGCACCCGTTTTGGATACCGGGGAAAGCCTGACGACTTCATGAGCCGGCTTTGCCGCAACTGCTGAAAGAGCAGACAGAATGCGCAAGTTATGCTGACAGCCCCGTGCCGCCGAAGTGCGGAGGCTAAGTGCGTAATGTACACCCGCCGTTCGCTTGCTCAATGGCTGCAGATGAGGACACAAGCTGCTCCTTCGCGCCATGATGAAGCAATTTCCGCTACCGGACAGCAGGCTGGACTATGCAAAGGGGCGCTTCTTGTGCATTGCCGGTCCTGTCGCTGCCAGCAGCACCAAAGACCTCCCCCGCTCGACTGTGAACGACAGCCTTCATAGTTTGGAGGGGTTGCGCACGCAGACCCAGCGATCTCACACTCTTCGCTCTTCTTGTTTAACATTCAACATAATCTGCATTACAAGCCGCATCTTTTTAGCCGGGGTGGATTGTCGGAGTACGTAAATAATGAGACCGAGTTATTGAGACTCAACGTCCATAGTTCTCAATCACTTAGGTTTTTTGCGTACCTACAGAGCTCGAAGACAACCGGTTGCTTTGCAACGCTTGAGCCCTACAGATCAGCGCAGCCTTGAGATCGTCGTGTGCGCAACACCGAGATCCAATGCGATGGCCCGGCAGCTATCACCGTTGGCCATGCGTGCGCGGGCAAGTTTCTGCTGATGTTCAGTTAACTTGGGTTTCCGGCCGAATTTGACGCCCTGTTGCGCAGCGATGGCTCGGCCCTCGTTCGCGCGCCGAGTGATACGCTCCCGTTCGTCTTCGGCCAAAGCGGAAAGGAAAGCGAGGATGCCTTTGCCCATCGGAGTGGTCAGATCGAGCCAGGGTTTATCAAGCACCTTCACATAGGCCCCACGATCTGCGATCCGTTGAATAATATTGATGCCGTCGATCATGGATCGTGTGGCTCTGTCCCACTCTGCGATCACAAACACATCCCCTGCCCCGAGTGCGTCTATCGCACGTTCGAGCTGAGGCCGTCCCTTCACGGTTTTCCCGGAAACTTTCTCTCGGAAAATCTTATCAACGATGGCGGCGTTTAGTGCACCGATCTGTCGATCAAGGGATTGTCCGTGACTGGACACTCGGGCGTAACCAATAAGCATGACTTCATCGTATATGAACGCCTTTCAATACGCACCTGATTTATGCACCACACCAAGAGGCTTATGTCATGGGGTTCCTGAGGATGGTGCAAATATCATGAATTACGCAACACAGCCATCTTTCGCTGCAGCGTGCATGAAGTGAAAAGATGCGGACGGTGCCGACCTTCACGTAAGCGAGCTCAATGACCACTTATCCATGCCGCAAAAAAATTGGGATAATGACTTCTTCTTCATCCCAGATATGGCGATTGAGGATATTTTCCAATGCTTGGCCACCCTTATGCAAGCCTGCCAGTTGGTCGCGTGTGACCACGGGATCGTTTAGCTGGGTCAGTGCTGCTTGCGTGCCATCCAGTGCCGCATCCAATACCTTGTGATCGCCATCCAACAAAGAAAACCCACGGTTTAGTTCGGGGTACATCAATCCAAATTGAGGGAAGTAACCATGGTCTTCGATCTCATGGTGATGATGTGCAAATCCGATCAGGTTCTTGGCAAACGGCAGCAAATTCATTTGTGCGACTGCCTCACCGACATCACTGGCAGGCACGTCCAGAAGCCGCTCAATCCCACGCGACAGCTGTGCAGCGCCATCCAGCAGGTTGCGATGGATCGACATAAAGAAGCTTGCTTTGCCACCAAAACGCGGGTGATCTTCCCACTCGGATCGTGTGCTTTCCAACAAAGTCTCTTTTACCGAGGACGGAAGCGCTTTGCGCTTGCTGACATGATACTCAGGCAGATCATAATCGAGGAGCATTTTCGCAGCTTTCTGAATTATCTTGCCATCAGCCAAGGGCGCAGCACTTTACTGAGCCACGGCATAATAGGCCACGTTAAGAGCGCAGACAGAACAATCACGATGATCAAGACCTGAAGAAACTGCGGCAAGCCACCAATGATGGGTGAACTCAGCGCCATCAAAAGCATCAACATCGGGTAGACGGCAGCGGCGCTCATGGCCGTGCGCTTCCATGCTGGTGGCAAATGTGGGGCCGATCCCTCCGCATGATCCACCCACATCCCTAAACCAATGGCCTGCACATGCTGCGCGGGGCCACCTGTAATGGCTTCGATCTGGGTCAACTTCTCGCGAATGGCTGGGTTTTCCCGCCACTGCGTCACAGCGGCTTCATCAGACCACCGCGACAACACTGTGTACTCGACCTGATGCGGGCGGCTGTGCCGCACGGTATTGACTGACAAGAAGCCGTTCTGGGCTTCGAACAATCGGTGCAGTTCTTCGACAAGCGCCTCGTAGCGAGCCTTGGCCTCCATTGGGACATGGTCCGTTACCGCCAATGTTACTGAATCGCTCATAGCACCAGCTCCGGTCCAGCAGGCACAATGCCGCTTGGATTTACACCGCGCAGGCTCGCCCAATAATGGGTCTTGATCTGATCGAACTTCACCGTGTCGGCGACATCGCCATGCTCATAGAGTTTCTTGCGCAGAGCCGAGAGATTTGGGTAATCCGCAATCCGTCGAATGTTGCATTTGAAAAGCGCGACATAGACCTGATCGAAGCGGATCAGCGTTGTGAACAACCGCCAGTCGGCTTCGGTCAACTGACCACCCACCAGATAGCCGCTGCCTTCTAACCGCGCCTCAACCGTGTCCAGCGCCGAGAACAGATCGGTGACTGCTTCTTCATATGCATTCTGCGTTCCGGCAAAGCCGCAACGGTAAACGCCATTGTTGATCTTGCTGTAAACGAGGTCATTCACCTCGTCGATTTCCGCCAGAAGCGCCTCAGGTGCAAAGTCGGTGTCATTTCCTGCAACGCCTACGAAAGCCGAGTTCAGCATTCGCGCAATCTCAGCGGATTCATTGCTGACAATGGTGTTTAGCTTTTTGTCCCACAAGACCGGAACACTTACGCGGCCGGTGTATGTGGGATCGGCGAGTGTATAGATTTCATGCAGATACCTCATGCCGGAAAGGTGGTCGGGGAAGCCACCATCAGCATCGGTGAACTCCCAGCCGTCTTGGTTGACGATGGGGGCAACGGGCGAGACAGAAATCGCGTCTTCCAGTCCTTTCAGGCTGCGCATGATCAATGTGCGGTGCGCCCAAGGACAGGCATAACAAACATAGAGGTGATATCGGCCCACTTCAGGTGCAAACTTTGCGCCGGGGTCAGTCGATATCCAGTTTCGGAAGTCGGTTTCCTGACGGCGATAATGCCCATCCTCTGAGGCCAGAATGTCGCTCTCGCGGGTCCATACGCCATCAATCAATCTACCAGCCATCATGACCTCCCGGTTGGGTGCCCCAGCAGCATGAACCACTGGGGCCTTTGTTTCTTTTACTCAGCAGAGTCTTGCTGGGCTTGCTGCGCAAGGTAGCTCTCATAAACGAGACCATAAGCCGTGTGGCCGCCCAGAACGCCACCAAGCGGATAACCTTGGTTGGAGCGCCAGTCGTCCATGACTTCGGCCAGGACAGAGGCCCATGTTGTGACTTTCACACCGGCCTGGCTCATCCGCAGCATGGCGGCATCACGGGTCACTTCATCCCATGTTCCTGAGGCGTCAACGACGGCATAGACGTCGTAACCTTCGGCAACCGCCGACAGCGCAGGGAACAGCAGGCAAACATCCGTGACAATGCCCGCCATGATGACCTTCTTGCGACCAGTCGCCTCGATTGCGGCCTTGAATTCTGGCGACTTCCACGCGTTGATTTCGCCAGCGCGGTTGATCACGGTATCGCCAAGCACGTTGGTGATGTCCGACAGGATCGGACCATTGGGACCTTCCGACAGGGATGCTGTGACCACCGATGGAATACCTGCGGTTTTGGCCATGTTGGTCAGACCGTTGATGTTTTTGCGAAGGGTTTCAGGCTGAATGTCACGCACACTGGCGAGCAAACCAGTTTGGTGATCGATCATCGCCAATACAGCGTTATCTGGTGTCAGGAATTCTGAAAACTTATCAGACATGGGAGTGTCCTTTCGGTTGGGTTGGGAAGGTTAGGCCAGCGTGCCGACCAGAATGAATTGAACGTCGGTCGTGGCTGTGAAGGTGCCATTGGTACCACGGATCAGATCGCCACCGGTCAGATCCGTTGTTTCAAATTGTCCATCGCCTTTGGCGACATAGGCCAAGTAAGGAGCTGTCAGTTCGATGCTCTGCCCTGCGGTAAGCATGGCCACGTCGATGGTGGTTTTGGCCGAGAAGGACTGCGTGTGGTCAGGCAAACCGCCATAAATACGAACTGTCTCACCCCAAGCTGGGCTGAATTTTTTGTACCCGGCTGGCTCGCCTTTCACTTCGGGCATGACCCAAAGTTGAAGCATCCGGTTCTTGGTATCATCGGGATTCACTTCGTTATGTTTGAACCCTTCGCCGCCAGCCCGTTGGACCTGTGCGTCGTTGGTGTCGAGCGATCCGCCGTGTTCCAAAGACCCCCGATGCGCGACGCGACCTTCCACCATGACAGAGATCACATCGATCTCTTTGTGTGGATGCATGGTTGTTTCACCTTTGGGATTAAACCGCGCATCGGCCAGATAAACAAAGTTACCGATGCCATCCCAGGCATCCGGATTGGCGCGGTCACCCCAGAGCTTTTTGCCGGTTACAAGACGGTGTTCCTTCAAGCCCGCGAAGCCGCCTTCCGTTAGCGTATCGCGGTGCAGAATTTCCAAACTTTGCGATGTCATAGCGTGTCCAATCAAGCGTGTTGCATTGCTTGGTCAGAATATGAGACTATTCCGTTTGTGGATCAATTGAGCAAAAAGGCAAAAGAAAGTTCTAAAAATGGAACATAGAGACTTAAACGATTTGGCCGTTTTTGCAGCCATTGCGCAGGCTGGTAGCATTACGGGTGCTGCCAAAAAGATGAAGCTTCCGAAGTCGAACGTCAGCCGCAGGCTTTCTCGGTTGGAAGACCGCCTCGGTGTTCAATTGATCGAGCGCAACACCCGCAGCAGTCGGCTGACGTCGATTGGTATACGTTACGCCGATTACTGTCGTTTGATGGTAGAAGAAGCCAATGCTGCCGACGCTGTTGTTGAGACAAGTCTGGGAGAACCGGCAGGGGAACTGAGGGTGTCAGCCTCAGTACTGGTCGGACAGCAAATCATTGCGCCAGCGATAGCGGCCTATGGTCAGCAGTTCCCCAAAGTTCAAGTCATCCTGGAATTGACGAACATGAGGGCAAACCTGATTGAGGATGGCTTTGATCTTGCATTCCGCATTGGTGAAACACCGGATTCCTCGATGATGTCACAAGCCATAGGGACGTTTCCTTTTGGTCTCTATGCCAGCCCCGGCTACTTGCGCAGTTCGGGCAACCCTCAGCTGCCCAGGGATTTGCAGCACCATCGGTGCTTGATAATGCGCAGCGGGTTCAAAACCTCCCGGTGGAAACTACAGCGAGACGGAGAAGTCATAGATTTCGCGGCCAATGGGGATGTCGTCGTTAACGACTTTCTAGCCCTTCGAAACCTGGCTATCGCAGGCGGCGGTATCGCGATGCTTCCGGCCTATGCTGTACACGCAGAGTGCGCCTCCAGCCTTCTTTCTGCTGTCCTACCAAATTGGAGTGCTTCAAGTGTGCCTCTGTCGGCAATCTATCCGAGCCGTCGCGGCGCGACGCTCAAACAAAGGGCTTTTATCGACCATGTAAGACAAGCTGCGGAGAACTTGGCTTGATTAAGGATTGTGGCGGCAAAACCGACATTGATGCAGAACGCAGCAGCGGTAATTATGGGCTCTTTTGACACCTTCGCCGCACGTTGGACGAACGGCAGGTTCTCGACTCATGGGTTGAAAACTGGAGAGTTTACGAGTCTCAGAAATTCAAAGACCTAAGTGGCTGATTTTGTTGGAACCGCAGTCTCACCATTAGGGTGATCCGACATGGATTGTCGGAGTACGTAAATAATGAGACTAAATTAATGAGACTCACCTGCCCATGGTTTCAAAAGCTTAAGGATCTGTGGATTTCAGCAGGTTTGCCTGTCGTAACGAGTACCGCTGTTTGCGCGCCCGAGCAATTTCAGTGCCAGGTACTTCTCACGTAGGTAATCCAGCGAGTAGCAACGGTTTCCGTGCAGCCATGTTCGGCTCCGTACACTCAGCCGGTGGAGCTAGGTCAATCAGCCACTTGTCTACCTGGTCACTCACGGCCCAAAGGCGACATCTAACAGTTGCTCGTGATGCTGCAGTCGCAGCCCGCTATGCGGGCATTCCCACTACCCAGGGCCTCGACCTCCAGGCGGCGGCTCCGAACCGTCGCGCTAATCGAACGCCAGAACCGACGGCCGCAACGGTTCGGCGTCTTGGCAGAATTTGACTGAAGGCTACCAGAGATGAGGTTGTGGCAACGATCCTGACCGAAGCAGAAGGCTGCTTGCACCTGGCTCCGGAACAGAAGCCGTTCGTTTTTTCCGAACACCGCCTTTCGGTATTCCGGCGGCGAAAGCCAATACTAGAGCTGGTAAGATATGACCAGCCGCTATGACGGGATGTGCGTTATTTCGCACCTCACTGAAGCTGACCCAAGCCTCCAAAGCACCTTCGGTCCCCCTCATATTGCGGTGCTATAAGAAAGGAAACGCAGATGACAACTCCTTACAAACGCCTCGACAAAAATGATTCCGCCGTTCTGATGGTCGATCATCAGGCCGGGCTTCTGTCTCTGGTGCGGGATATTGATCCCGATAAGTTCAAGAACAATGTTCTGGCTCTGGCTGATTCCGCCAAATACTTCGGCCTGCCGACGATTCTGACCACCAGCTTCGAGGATGGCCCCAACGGGCCGCTGGTTCCTGAACTGAAGGAGCTTTTCCCCGACGCCCCCTACATCGCCCGCCCCGGACAAATCAACGCCTGGGACAACGAGGATTTTGTCGCGGCCGTTAAGGCCACTGGCAAGAAGCAACTGATTGTTGCCGGCGTGGTGACGGAAGTTTGCGTGTCATTTCCAGTCTTGTCGGCGATTGAGGAGGGTTACGACGTCTTTGTCGTGACGGATGCCTCCGGCACATTCAATCAGGTGACCCGGGACGCTGCATGGGACCGTATGTCTGCGGCAGGAGCCCAGCTGACGTCATGGTTCGGCCTGGCCTGCGAATTGCACCGTGACTGGCGGAATGACATCGAAGGGCTGGGAGCCTTGTTCTCCAACCACATCCCGGATTACCGGAACCTTATCAGCAGCTACAACGCGACGCCCGTCACTTCATAGGCGCGCCGAGACCTCTGAGTTTGCCAGGCAAGCCTTTGGCGGGGATTTTGCACCCGCCAAGGGCAGTCTGGCGCCAGCAGCTCCGGGCGGCATTCAGCGCGGGGGCTCCGCTTAGCGGCGCGGCAGGGGAATGTGTTCGCTCCGGTCATTGGGCGGCAGATCAAACTGCCCCATCCCCCATCTTTCAGCACGCCACTCTTCCTTGGCGTGCTGAATCTTCTCCCGGCTTGAGGCAACGAAGTTCCACCAGACATATCTGGGGCCATTGAGTGTCGCGCCGCCCAGTGCCATCAGCCGGGCGCCGGCAGGGTCAGCGGCCACCGTGATCTGATCACCTGGCCGGAACACCATCATCCGGCCGGCTTCGAACTCCTGGCCTGCAATCTTCACGCTGCCCTGGGATACGTAGATTCCGCGGTCTTCGTGATCATCCGGAAGCGGGAAGCGCGCGCCGGGCTCGAGAATGACGTCCAGATAGAAGGTTTCGGAAAAAAGGGTTGCCGGTGCGGCCTCCCCATATGCCGATCCAAGGATCAGTTTGGCACGGACGCCTTCCGCTTCGATTTCAGGCAGGCTTTCCTTGCCGTGATGCTCAAACAGGGGATCGACGTCCTCCTTGTCTTCCGGCAGCGCCATCCAGGTCTGAATGCCGAACAGTGAATGCGGCCCGTTGCGGCCTTCCGCCGAGGTGCGCTCGGAATGGGTGACCCCTTTTCCGGCCACCATCCAGTTCAAGGCGCCGGGGCGTATGACCTGATCGGTGCTCAGGCTGTCGCGGTGGTGGAAGTCCCCTTGATAAAGATAGGTCACCGTGCCCAATCCGATATGCGGGTGGGGGCGCACGTCGATACCCTCGCCGGTGAGGAATTCTGCTGGCCCGGCTTGGTCAAAGAAAATGAACGGCCCGACCATCTGGCGCTTCGGCGCGGGCAGTGCGCGGCGGACTTCAAACCCGCCCAGGTCATGCGCCCGGGGAATGATCAGGGTTTCAATGGAGTCGTTGCCAATGTCATCAGGGCATCCGGGATCTAGTGCAGGATTCCAGCTCATATCAACCTCCCTTGGGACTGAGTTCAGTAAAAGGATAGCTCATCGCAGGAGATGCAGAAGCCGCCACCTGTTCGTTCAGGGCGAAAGCGGTGTTCGCCCGCCCTGTATTCACTTGGATCTAAGCTGGGTTATGCTGAGCCGACTGCTGGGTGAGAGGTGCAAATGCCTTCGGGACTTCATCATGTGACGGGCATCACGAGAAATGTTCAGGCCAACGTGGATTTCTACACGGGGTTTCTCGGCCTGCGCCTTGTCAAACAAACAGGCGGCTATGAGGACGCCGAGCAACTGCACCTGTTTTATGGCGACGCGCAAGGCGCTCCGGGGTCGGTGGTGACTTTCCTGGTATGGGAGGACGGAGCACCAGGGCGCACCGGGGACGGCCAGACCGGCGAGATTGCCTTTGCCGTGCCGCCCGGCAGCATTGGTGAATGGCTGACACGCGCCATGGAAGCCAGGGTGCCGCTTGAACACCCTGTGCGCGAGTTCGGGGAGACCGTTCTGCGGCTGAAAGACCCCGACGGTATCATCGTGAAGCTTGTAGGTACGGATCTGGAACCCCGGCACCCTTTACCTGACCCGATTGCGCCCACCCGCCTGCGGGCCGTCACGCTGTTTTCCGGGGATCCTGCAGCAACAGCTGATTTTGCCCGGCAGTTCGGATACCGTATGGACGCGGTGGAAGGCCGGATACAGCGCATGGTGTCGGATACGGATGCGATCGATATCCGTGATACGCGCGGGTTCTTCAGCGGCATTCCCGGCACCGGCGTTTTTGACCACGTGGCCTTCCGCGCTCCGGATGCTGCGGCAGTGCGGGAGATGCGCCTGTCTTTGGCGCGGCGTCATGAGCCGACCAATGTCCATGACCGGAAATACTTCCTGTCGCTGTACGTCCGGGATCCGGCCGGTCTGCTTGTTGAATACGCAACCGACGCGCCCGGATTTGCGGTGGATGAACCGTCAGACCATCTGGGAGAACAGCTGCTGATACCGGACCATGACACCGCCCGTGCCGCAGACCTGCGCGTGATGCTGCCGCAATTTGCGCGCCCAGGCGAACCGCGGATGCCCAAGCGCTCTCTGCCCTTCGTGTATCGGTTTCACCATCCCGAAAACCCCGACGGCTCCATTATCCTTCTGCTGCACGGAACCGGCGGCAACGAGGCTGACCTGATGCCTCTGGCTGCGCGCCTCAATCCGAGGGCAACCCTGCTTGGCGTGCGCGGCCGTGCCACCGAAGAAGGCGTCGCCCGGTTCTTCCGGCGGTTTGGCGTTGAAGCCTTCGACCAGAAGGACATCCGCGCCGAGGCCCGGGCCTTTGAGGCCTTTCTGCACGCGGTGGTGCGGGGATATGAGCTGGACGCCGGGGCGGTGACGGTGCTGGGCTATTCCAATGGCGCGAATTTTGCGGCCGCAGTGATGGCGCTGCACCCCGGCCTGATCCGCCGCGCCATTCTGCTGCGGGCGATCCCTGTGCTCGAAGAGCTGCCACAGGTGGATCTGTCCTCGGCCCAGGTATTGCTGCTGGCCGGCCGCGATGACCCCTTCAGCTCCGAGGCACCGCGATTGGCCCAATGGTTCCGGGACAGCGGTGCGGATATTGAAACTGAGGTAATTGAGGCCGGCCATGATATTTCGCCTACCGATCTGAGCAGCGCGCGCGCCTGGCTGAACCGGTAGGGCGGCGGGTACTGCCCCGCCGCCCGAATGCTGTCCGGAAGCCCCTTACAGAGTGCCGAACTTTCCGGACTGAAATTCGGAAATCGCCTGATGGATTTCATCCTGGGTGTTCATCACAAAGGGCCCATAGGCGGCAACCGGCTCGTCAATCGGCTCACCTGACAGGATCAGAAGCTTGGCGCTGGTCGCAGCCTCCAGCCTGATGTCCCCCTCGTTCCCGAGACGCGCTGTTGCCGGGCCCGCCAGAGGGGCGCTACCGTTGATCGACACCTCGCCGTCCGGGACAACTACCGTCACGTTCTGGCCCTCCGGCGGTGCCAGGGAGATGCCTTTTTCCGCGTTCAATCGCAGATCCCAGACCTCAATCGGTGTGAAGGTACGAGCGGGCCCCGTTCGGCCGCTGTAGCCGCCTGCGATGACCCGCAGCCGCCCTGCGTCATCAGCCAGGCCGACACTGGGGATCTCCTGCGCCGAGATTGATTTGCAATGCACTGGCCGAAACCAACCAGTGCGCAAGAGTTGGGCAATCCCGTGTGCATCGCGCCGGTCGGTTTTGACTGGCATCGCCTGTAGCGCAGATTTGACTTGGCGGGTCTCCATCAAAACCGGCTTTTGTCCTGCTTCAGTCAACCCAGCGAACAACCATTGCGATAAAGGCCCCGCTTCCATGCCAATCAACACGATCTGTTGGCTCAATGAACAACAGAAATCGACTAACGCATCGGGTTCACTTGCAACCTTTGTCTCACGTATCACCTGGCCGGCGCGGTCGACCACGCAGACACTCGACAATTCCAGTGACACATCGACCCCGATATAGACTTCCATGATATCCTCCTGCTGACACGGAAGGTGGACAATCCACTTCCCTTCACGAGGAGCTTGTAACCAAACACGCGGCTTGAGCAGCCCATTACGGTATCTTGAGATCATAAATCGTCGGGCGCGAGATCATCGCCGTTTTCGGCTCAGATTGTCTGAGACCATAATTATACTCTGGCTCACAATGCTTGCGACTGAGCGCAGATTATCTGAGACGGGCTCACATTGCTGAGACTCAGATCAGGGTCGGGAGACCGATGGCAGGAAAGGTGAACTGTTGGGGGCAATGCGGTCATAGGTTTCCGGATCGGGTTTTCTGGTGCAGCGAGGCCAGAAATCCTCAGCACATCGTCACCGCCAGAATAACGGGCGTTTTCCTTGTGAGCTGTTCGACTGAATGGTGCCCGTTGCCAGCAACGGCTATTCAAGCGGCGCGCAGCGAATTCGGGCAGAGAGCCCAATGTGGCTAATGCTGCATCGCAATAGTCGGATCATGAAATCCCCCTTTACAGCCTTCTGCTCCTGTGGCTGGCTCAGCTTAAAGTTGGAAAGGTAATTTCATGGATTTTCAAATTTGGCTGGCTTTCGTCGCGGCTTCCACAGCACTCTTGCTCATTCCTGGACCAACAGTCCTACTCGTTCTCAGCTACGCAATCAGCCAAGGCAAAAGAGTCGCCCTTGCGACCGTGGGCGGCGTTGCTCTGGGTGACTTCATCGCCATGTCCGCGTCGCTCGCTGGGTTGGGGGCTTTGGTCCTTGCGTCAGCGACTCTATTTACTGCCCTGAAGTGGATTGGTGCAGCGTATCTCGTTTTTCTTGGGATCAAACTTTTCCGAAGTGCATCAACAGCTTCGTTGGGCGATTTGGAAAAAGTATCGCAAACCAGCGCGTCGAGCGTGTTCGGCCATGCTGCCGCTGTAACGGCTCTCAATCCGAAATCTATCGTGTTTTTTATCGCGTTCGTTCCTCAATTTGTTGTCTTGGACACACCGCTGCTGCCTCAGTTTGCAATTCTCGTAGTAACGTTTGTCGGACTGGCCGCCATCAACGCGCTCGCCTACGCGCTCTTGGCCGACAACTTGCGAGCAAGGATTGCCCGCCCTTCGGTTTTGGCTTGGTTCTCACGTTCGGGCGGCTGCTCCTTGGTTGCAATGGGTGTGGCGACGGCAGCGTTCAAACGTGCGCAGTAGACGGGGCTGAACGGCAGCAAAGTCCGGCGTCTTACCTGTTCGGGTCCGATACCGTGAACGGCTGTTCTCGGACCACCAACCCGGTGTGATATGCTCAGTCTCAGCGACGTGAGCCCGTCTCAGGTAATCTGCGCTCAGTCGCAAGCATTGTGAGCCAGCGGCGATTTTGAGTCTCAAAAAATCTGAGCTGGATACGCCGATGATCTCGCGCCCAAACCCGGATGATCTCAAGATAGGCGGTGTCTGCGATCAGGCGCTCAGGGTGGAGGTCGAACCTCGCCTTCACGCGCTCGAGCATGGTCTTGGTCGACCCAACTTCGGCTTGGCGGATTGATCTCGTCGCCTCCACGTCCACGATGACGCCGTGGTCCGTGTCGATCAGGTAATTGTCGGAATAGCTGAAGAAGGCCGGACCCTTGCGGGCTGCGGTCCATTGACTGGCAGGGTCGGAATGGGACGTAAACTTTGGCTGAACCTCGCTGGCCGCGCCGAAGGCAGCCTCGTCCAGGGTGTCGAGATACTCACGGACCGCCCGAGGCGCATCGGCGGGATCGATCTGCCTGACGTCCCATTCTTCCTTAGGCGTAGAATTTTGCTTGTTGGCATCGGCTTCGATCAGGCTGGCATCGATGGCCATGCGCTGCCCGCTGACCAGACCCTCTTCGATACACCGCGCGACGGTTGTCTCGAAGAGATGCCGCAACAGTTCGCTGTCCCGGAACCGACCATGCATTGCCCGGCAGGCGATTGCGAAGCAATCTGCCGAAAGGGGCGGTTCTTGGAGAAGGTCGAGTGATCCGGGACCCGGTCGCTCAGATCAAGGCGGCAGAACCAGCGATAGGCGAGGTTCAGGTGGACCTCTTCACACAGCCGCCGTTCCGACCGGATGCCGAAGCAATAGCCGACCAGCAACATGCGGATCAGCAGCTCGGGATCAATCGAAGGCCGACCTGTATGGCTGTAGAAACCGGCAAGGTAGCTGCGGATCCCGGACAGATCCACAAACCGGTCGATGGAGCGCAGGAAATGGTTTTGCGGGACATGATCCTCGAGCGAGAACTCGTAAAATAGCGCCGGTTGCGCCTCTTGCCGCGGTCCCATCATCGCCGATCCTCCCACCTAATGAGGGAATTGAACCAGCCGCGGGCATCTCAATCAAGAAGGAGTTTTTCAACGGAATACGCCCGAAGCCCTCAGAACCATTTTGCAGGAAATCTCAATAGTAACTGATCGAGCTCATCGTTCTGATCCGGCTCGAGTTCGGATCGTAGCTCTTGCATTGAGGGCTCCCTACCCCAACGTTTCTCATGCACGCCCTTTATTGAGAACAGGTTCACGCGGCGCTTCAAAATGGTTGCGATGAAACCGTGTGTTTTGCGGGTAACTGCGATCGAAGATGCTCGGTAAGGCCGATCCATTGACGTGATGTTATGCGGGTTTGGCCGCGATGGGAACGCAACACTGGAAAAGAGATCAATCGGCGCCCTCCCGCCCCGACCGGATTTCAACAGCACGTTTGCAAAAGCCATAACAAAGTCAAGGAATTCACTTTTGTTCTTGGTTTTAGACCGCTCCGACAGGCTCCTTTCGAGTGCCATTTCCAGTTGGATTGCCCCATTCCAAGCAATCTGTACACGCCGGTTGTTATGCAGTCGCAGAGTGGTCGAGGCAGACATATCAGGCAGGCCAAGCTGCGTCGAATAGAGTGAGCCGCATGCGCTACACGCGAGCACAACGTTGGCGCCGTCGAAAACGAATGCCGTCTCTGCCTCGCAATCATAGCAGGCCAGGCAATGAGTGGTAAGCGGTCTCCTATGAACTAGGCAAAACGTCTGTGTGATCAACCTCCAAGACAATCGCATGAATTGATCGTGGCCATCGAGTTGGTCGCGGAGAAGGCAACGTGGACACCACGCGAAAGAGGGTGTCGTGCTGAATTGGTCAAAACCCAAATGAATCCCACCTGCCCGCCTCAACCACTTGGTATGAACGCCAGGTTTTGCGCCGGGGAAGGTGAGCAATTCCAGCCTGCGCTTCGCAGAGTCCAGCGCATTGTTCAGACCAGCTAGAATGGCACCTTGATCTAGTGCGTCCAGATCTTCAGGAAATCTTGCGATGTCCTGGTAGCTATCTGACGGAAAGAGCCTGCGAAGGTAGGACCGGGGATCAGTCGAATGCATTGCAGCCGCGCGGCTTACGAATGAAGTCAGGCTTTCCATCGCATAGGGTGTGACGCTCATATCGATAGCCCTTGGTCCCGAAAGCTTATCCACGTGTCGAAATCCAGGCGCTCACTGCCAGACACAATCGCATAAATTGCAAGGCCGGTGAGCACTTGCATCACGCTTTTGCAGATACCATGGGTCCGGCTGATAATTGCCTTGCGAAGTTTGGGATCGCGCGACAGAGCCCCCTCTTCTCTAACCGGACACCATCGTTCAAACCCTTCAAGAAACTCGATGAAGTCATCCTCGCTTGGTGTCCAGGCCCGATACTGAAGGTGAACTGATCGCCCTAAAGTCTGTTCGTCTTCCAATGCCCATCGCCATATGCGCGGAGCTCCTGTAAGGATGACCCTGATATCGTATTCGGAAATCAGGTAGTGGACGTAATTCTGATACGATATCAATTGATGTTTTTGAAAACTGTAGGCGCGGTGAAAATCCTCCAAGATTACGAGCCGCGTTTTCAAATGCCCTAATAACTCGAGGGTCTTTGGGTAAGAGGATCGGCGTGTCATTGCGCCGTATCCTGGAATGTCGAGGTTCGTGCGGAGTGCATCGCAATAGTCAATGAAGTCACCGCTCGGATGGATGAGCTGGTTCACGAGCGGAACCGTGTGCCTGCCGCGTCGCCTACTCGTCTTTGGGGGGTGCTGTGCTGCAAATTGCTTGATAATTCGGGTCAATCCCATCCCAGCCGGGGCGGTTATGAATACAAGCTTGTTCTCGCAGTCTACCGGCTCACGGATCAGTTCATCCAATCGATCTCTAAGCGCGCGAATAGCTGATGTTTCAAAAAACGCCCCGGTGCGAACGTAATGAATTCGCTCGGGTACCGGCGCCTGCGACATGTCCGCGAAGTGTTGAGATGGCGTTTTTCTCATGACAACTTCCTCGGCACAGAAAAGCCTCGTGGCCCACTAAGATCGCGAATATCGCAACCTTGTGATTGAGGAAGTGCTTCGAAGTGGCTAACTGCCTTCTTTCGTCGATTTGCTTCCGACAAGATTTGCTTGCGATAGTCGTGTGCAGCGACGGGGTTGGGCACGTTCATCGCTGCTTGCAGCCGTTCTTCTCTACGTTTTCGTTGTTCGTGCCAGTCATCTAAAGACAGAGGATTGCGCGGAAAATGCTCGCTTCTGGCCTCATGAAAGATTTCTTCATCTGCACTGATGTGCACCATCCGAATGTCAGTAGGGTCGTACTTGAGCATGACATCTTTCACGCCGCAGCTTGGCGGCCTGGCGCCCACCCGTTCATCACGCGACATTGCACGCTGCAGCGTGCTTCGGTTTACGCCAAGAATCTCCGCCATGCCTGAAACAGTTTCCCGCTTGGTTGCGATCGCAGTCCTGGCGTGCGCGATTTGAGCGGCGGAAAGAACAGGCGGTCGGCCTAGCTGCTTGCCGCGCTTCTTCGCAGCGCGAAGACCGGCCTTCGTCCGTTCCTGGATCAGGTCCCGCTCGAATTCAGCTAATGCTCCCATAATGTGAAATACTAAGCGCCCCCCTGCAGTCGTCGTGTCTATTCCGTCCGTCAGACTGCGAAACTCGATACCGCGATCTCCAAAGAGTTTCAGAAGGTGAACGAGGTCAGCGATGGACCGCCCTACCCTGTCCAGCTTCCAGACCACCAATAAGTCACCCTCATCCAACAGCTCCATTGCTTCTGAGAAACCGGAACGCGTCTCGGCCGCGGTTGCGCCGCTCTTTGCCTGATCGGTGACAATACGGTCGCATCCAGCTTCGGTCAGAGCCTCGATTTGTAGATCGAGGTTTTGTTCCTCCGTTGATACCCGCGCATAGCCGATTTTCATGTGCATATTTTGCCTAGGGTTTTTGCGTCAGTCCAGTGCTAGGAAAATCAATGCATTATGGGAGCGGCCTTCACTGCTGCAAAAAGGGTCCTTTTCGCATCACCCTGAACGAGAACAGCCCTTCGCTGCGCCGCACACGAACTCGAAAGTTGCGGGACAATGCGAACTAACGCCGCTGCGCCGAATGCACTTGCAGAAGACACTCACACTGGTTTGCGCCCGCGTCCGCTGCCTGGTGTGCAGAGTGCTTTCCTCCAAACCGATCTTTCATAATCACGTCAGTGAGTGGATTTCTAATCCGTCCGTTCGCCGCGGTTGATTTCAACTATTAAGTTGCGGGTCTTGTGCGGGCGCCCGGAACAAAGCCTGTTGGCGCGCGCCAGCCTCTAAAATGCAACTCCTACTGGGGGCATCCTTTTGCTAAAGCATGACACAGGATGTTTTCAAGGAGGCGGGAAACATCATTGTTGAAGCCATTCCACGGCAAGCTGCCGCAGAAGGTGATCGAACCGGTCGAAAAGACCGAGCCGCCGCCGGGCAGCTCCAAGTAAACCATGTCTGCGCGCAGCATGTCAGCTTCCGGGCCGCCGCTCAGGTTCGTAAGGTGCGTGAGCTGCTCCTCGGGCACAAGCATGAACTCACCCTCGCGGGAGAATGACTGCGCGAGGATCACTGTTTCCGGGGGGGTGCCCAAGCGTATGTCGCAGTGGTCCAGTTCGAACCCAGCGGCGCCATTGCCGCTGAAGCCAAAGTCTCCGAGGACATCACTCTCGATTCCGTCAAAAATCCAGTCATATGCCGGATCAGTACAGGTGCGCTGGTAGGGGGCGCCATGGAATTCCCCCTGCGCGGCAAAACCAATGCCGACCAGCTCTTGCGGCGGGCGGTCGTTGCGGCGCCACAAGCCGCCGTAACCGCCATCAAAGGCGTTGTAATACTCGCCCGGTTCTGCAGCCCAGGCCCGGATTCCATCTTCGGCCCGGCGGATTTCCAATAGGCCGGGGTTTTCCTGATGCACAGCTATACGCCAATAGAATCCGTTGCCGCCCAGGTAGTTGAGCGAACCTCCCGCATCGCGGTAATCGCGTAGAGCATTCAAGGTTTCCGTTGTGTGATACTCGGGGTGGCTGCCGGTGGTGACGGCTGCATAACTGGCAATCGCGGCAACGCCGTCGTTGTGCAGCTCAGCATCTGTCACAATGTCATAGTCAATCCCCTTGGCATGCAGCCAGCTGAGCAGATGGCTATCGGCCTGCAGGTGCCGCAGCCCAGAGCAGGAGGTGCTCCCGAAGGTCAGAAAGCCTGGCCGCAGGTTGAACAAGGGCCGCAGATGCGAGGCGTGACAGATGCCGGACCCATCAGAATGGTAATTGTAGGTGGACAGCCCGTACTGCGGGTATTCGGCCGGATTGTGCGGGTAGGCATTCCACTCTGTATTTCGTTTCTGCCACTCCGGTTTATAGTCCGGCCGCGCATGGTTGCCATAAATCGTGTAGGTGAAGGTTGACACCAGCACGCAGAGTTTGGCGCGCGGCTGGCCAAGCGGCGGGCAAATGAAAAAGGGTATGGCGTCTTCCAGCCCGTCTGCCTCGATCCGCATCACATAAGCACCGGATGGCATGTCTGCCGGCACATTGAAGCTGAAATCGGTTTCCCATTCAAAGTCATAGATATCGTCTTCGTGAAAATGGATGGCGCCATAGTGATCCGGGCGGTGCCGCCAGTTCATCTCAGAGCCGTCCCAGCGGGATCCTGTCATGGCTCTCGCTGGAAAATTGATCAGATCCAGGTCCGGCCCCGTTGTCGCGTGCCCCTGCGTTGAAGATATCCCTTGCGAGAAGTCCCAGGCAGCCAGTGGTGCACCGTTGGCCAGAATTGATGGATCTTCGATCTTGCCGTTGAAATGATCTGAAGCCTGGCCATTGCGAAGGCGGGCTGCAATTGAAGGCCGCCCCGCCAGCATCGTTGGCGGGACAGCATGGCCATTCGACATGATCTCATTTTCAAAACTGCGTCCAAGCGGCGTCTGGGTAATGCTGATGTCTCCAGCTGCACTGATCCGGCCAGTGATCCGGTACCAATGCCGAAGGGTCAGCGGCTGGCCGGTTGCCACTGCGCCATCCGGAGCCAAGAAACTAGCGCTGCCGTCATTTGTCAACGCGAGTTCATAGCCGCCGCAGGCCAGCGCCACCTGCTGCTTACCTGTCTGCTTAGTCGCAAGTACAATAGCGCTGAAGGTAAGATCCGTTGTAGCCGGTGCAGATACCGCCTCTTTCGCCAGCCCGTACGAGCCACTGCGGAAGTTCTGCTTGCGGGACAGGAATTGGATCGGGTCGAAATAGGCTGAGGCATCCTCCTCTACGATCCCCTGTCCTGCTGGGTTGGGGTCGGCGCTTATGGACCGGAAAAGACGGGCCGTGACTTTGCCTTTGGCTTCGGAAGATATTTTGAATGCGATACTCTCGCCAGGGCGCGCGGACAGCCGGTCGCTGTAGCCAATAAGGGGAATGGTATTCATGGGTTACCTCAAGCGTTCGCCATAGACGAGATCAGGAAGGAAAGTGACCCAGCTGGAGAAGAAGACCAGCAGCAGGATCATTGCGATGTAGGGGATCAGCAGCGGCAGCACCCCAACAGAGATTTCCTCAATGGAGATCCTGCTGATACGGGCCGCGACAAAGAGGTTGACCCCGATGGGCGGAGTCAGAAAGCCGATTTCGCAGGTCATGACAGTAAAGATACCAAAGACCACCGGATCTATGCCCAGGCTGGTTACCAGCGGGAAAAACACGGCGGTAAAAATGATGATCTGCGGAATGCTCTCCAGCCACATGCCGACGAGGATGTAGAACACGCCGATCAGCAGCATCACCAGCCAGGGATAGGCTGCCAGATTCTGGAACAGGTCCAGGACCGACGACGGGATGTCAAAGATCGTGACCAGCTGGCCAAAGGCCTTGGTCGAGCCAAGAATGAACAAGACTGTGCCGATAACGATGGCGGTGAATTTGAAGGCCTGAAACAGTTTGCTCCAGGTCAGCCCCTTGTAGATGAACAGCCCGACAAAGAAACCATAGGCCACGGCAACACCGGCTGCCTCGGACGGGGTAAAGATGCCGGCATAAATACCGCCCAGGATAATCACAGGCGCCATCACGGCCCATTTGCCTTCCCAAAGAGCTTCGAGCAGCGGTCCCCAGCGGAATCTTTCACCGGTGCCGCCATACCCGTTGCGCAGTGAGATCACGAACACCACGACCATCAGCATTAGTCCCAGCACGACGCCCGGAATGATGCCTGCGAGAAACAGGCGAGGGATCGACACATCGGTGACCAAGGCAAAAATGATCAGCAGGTTGGACGGAGGAATCATGCTGCCAAGTGCCCCAGCAGCGGCGGCGATGGCACCTGCGAAACGGGAGCGGTAACCCTCTTCTTGCATGGCTGGAATGGTGATCGAACCGATCGCCGCGGTGGTTGCCGGTCCAGATCCAGACAAGGCGGCAAAGAACATGCAGGCAACAACCGTGACCAGTCCCATGCCGCCTTTGTAGGCCCCAACAAGGCGCTGGGCGATGGCGACCAGCTTATCGGACATGCCGCCTTGCTCCATCAGCTGGCCCGCAAGGATGAACAGCGGGATAGTGACCAGCGGGAAAGGCTCAAACGCCGTCCAGGCCGCTTGCGCCATCAGTGTCAGCGGGATGTCGGCAATCAGCAGCCCTGCCACTGTGGCAATACCTGCAGCAAAGGGAATGGGAACCCCGATGGCCATGGTGACTACAAAAACTATGGCCATCATGACCGGGCCGTTCGCACCTGCAACCATGGCCAGGACCAGTGCCAAGATCAGAACCACCAGCACCGAAACAGCAGTCAAAGATGTGCGGGGAACAGCTTTTTCCATGGATGCTTCGTTCATAGCGGCAGTCCTTTCCAATTTTCGGCACGCCAGCGCCAGTAGACCTGCAGCATGCGGAACAGCATCAGGCAGAAGGCGATGGGAATGAACATTTGCACCCAGCGCTGTTCGATCCCCAGGCCGGGGGTCTGATAGGTCACTTGGAACAGAAGCTGCGTATAGATTGTGGTCTGCACGATCATGAAGATCACAAACCCCAGCCACAGCGCATCGGCCAGAACTACGGAACAGACTTGCAGGCTGCGCGGCAGTCGGCTGATCAGCAGGGTGATGCGGATGTGCGCCCGGTCCCGGACAGCCATCACCGCCCCGAGATAAACCGCAAAGATCATGCCATAGACGGCGGTTTCTTCGGCCCAGGCAGCCGCGGAATGAAAGAAAAATCGCAGCACCACCTGCATGAGAACCGAGCCGACCACCATGCACAGAAAGAATGTGCAAAGGATCTCCTCAAAATACCGGTCGAGACGTGACAGCATCGTTACCTCCGTTGACATCAGAAGTTAAAAAGGCGGGCACATGAAGGGTGGCGCACGTACCCGCAGTCAGGGAGAAGCCTGTCAGTCGGCTGCTGCGCGGATAGCCGCCAGAAGTGCTTTGAAATCATCACCTTTTTCGGCGGCATAACGATCCTGCACCCGCTGGCCCGCGGCAAGGAAGCCGGAGCGCTCAAACTCGGCGGTTTGCATGCCGCCCTCACCAGTCAGGAAGGCACGGATGCCTGCAACCCGGCTGCCCATTTCCTCTTTCTGATACAGCCCGGCATCCCGCGCCGCACGCATCACGGCATCGCGCTGCGCGTCGTCCAGCTTGTTCATGATCCGGTCGCTAGCAAACAGCGGCGAGAAGTACGAAAAATGCTCAAGCACCGTGAAATGCGGCATAATTTCGTAGAACTTCTGGGACTTAATGAATGAGGTGCCATTGTCCGCCCCTTCTACCGTGCCGGTCTGCAACGCGGTTGGCGTATCGGCCCAGGGCAGCGGAATTGGGGCGGCACCGAATTCCGCAAATGTGTCGATCATCACCTGGTTTTTTGGCACACGCACCTTCAGTCCGGCCATGTCCTCCATTTTGGTGATCGGATTGCGGGCGTTATAAAAATCCCTGTCGCCAACAAAGCCGAATGTCAGCAAATGCACATTGGTTGCGGTATGCAGCTGATTGGATAATCCAGTGCCGACTTCCCCTTCCAGCACCTTGTAAGCATGGATTTTGTCCTCGAAGACATAGGGAAGCACAAAGGCGTCCATTAGAGGGAAATGCGGTGAGATGTTGTTGCCGGTGATAATGTGCATGTCGACGGTGCCCAGCTGCATCGCCTTAAACGCTTCATCCTCGCCCATCAGCTGGCCGCAGCACCGGACGCGCACATCTACCGTGCCGCCGGAATACTCCTCGGCCAGCTCCTCGAATTTGTCGGCCAATACGCTGTAGGAGCTGCCTTCGGCAGCAGCATAGCCAAGGTTGATGGTTACATTACCGGCCCAGACGCTTTGCGCCGATGCTGCTACGATGGCTGCCGAAGCCAGGATTGGCAGTAGCTTTCCCTCAAACATGTGGTTTCCTCCCAGAAGTGTTGTGTCTTTGGATCTGCAGAAAGCTTGGCACAGGAATACATGCAGGTATAATATCAATTAAGTCATAATTGATAACTGGACGGCATCATGCATATTGGCCTGCGGCACATCCGCTATTTCATTGCCGTCGCTGAAGAACAGCATTTTCGCCGGGCTGCAGCCCGGCTGAACATCGCACAACCGGCGCTGAGCCGGGCAATTCAGCATCTTGAACGCGAATTGAAGGTAAGTCTGTTTGAGCGCAGCAACCGGGTCACTGTGCTGACTGAAGCGGGCCGGGTGTTCCTAGAGGGCTGCCGAGGTGTCCTGACGGCGACGGAACGCGCTGTTGAAAATGCGCGGCAAGCAGACCAGGGAAAGATCGGGTCACTGCGCATTGGGTATACGGATTTTGCAATAGGCGGATGCCTCCCCGATTTACTCAAGACATTTCAGCAGGAATTTTCGGGCATCACACTTAAACCGCTTCATGGGGTAACCACGGAACAGCTGCACCGTTTGGAAGAAGGGACGCTGGATGTCGGCTTCGTCACTGGTCCAGTGAACTTGCCCGATATCGCCTCAGTCAGCGTCCAGCAGGAACACCTGCTCTGTATCGTCTACGAAGGGCACCCCTTGGCTCACCGTGGCAGCATCCGGCTGGAAGAATTGGCAAAGGAGCAGTTTGTGCATGGTCCAGCTAAGGATTGGGAGTATTTCTACTACCATTTTCTGCCGCTTTGCCGCCGGGCAGGCTTCATGCCTGATATCGTCCAGGAAGCCTATAATTCTGCCGCCATCCTAGGGCTTGTTGCCAGCCGTATGGGGATCACGGTTCTCGCCGAAAGCACCTGCCGTACCCCACCGCCAGGATTGGTCTCCATTCCCTTTGAGGATATTACGGAAAGACTTGAAACTATTGCGATTTGGAAGAAATCCAGCTGCAACGGCGCCATGAACCGGTTTGTTGAATTCCTTTGCCTTCAGCAAGGTTCTGCCGCCGGAGTTCAAGCGTCCAGCGGTAATGCGTGACCCCGCAACCGAAATGCGCGGGGCCAGTTGTCTTCGAGGGGAGCAGGTCAATCCGGATCATTTACCGGAGCATTGTTGATAGTGCTCAGCTCTTCCATGATATCGAATACATAGTCTGTTACATCGGTCACTCCAAAGGCCTCAAGCCGCTTCAAGTGCATCGCCTTATAGGTTTCCAAGGCTTCAAGATCCTGGAAGAGATAGGTTGAGCCAAATCGGTCGCTCTCGCCTTCGCGCGTCCAGATCTTCCAGATCACCCCTGGCTCTTCTGCAATACTCTGCGCGAGCTGACGCATGCCTTCGGCAGCTTCCTCGTTCAACGGTCCAGAGACCCGCATATGAAGATCCCAGATTTTCTTTGTGCTCATGAGCTTATCCTTTCTACCGTTCAGGCCTAGCTTTAACAGCTCTTGCCGGAGGCTCTGCGCTAGGTCATTGCCAAGTAACTTAGGGAAAGGTATTCGTTTGAAAAATACTGACTATCCGATCACCTTGTTAGAAAAATAGAACGATGAGCCGTGGCAGACTCAATGACCTGGCAATCTTTGTCGAGGTTGCGCGCGCAAATGGATTTCGTGCGGCGGCAAAGAACCTGAAGCTGGGGGCCGGTTCTGTCAGCGAGGCGGTTCAACGTTTCGAAGACCGGCTCGGTGTACGTCTTTTCGAGCGGACTACGCGCGAAATCTCCTTAACGCGTGCGGGTGAAGCTCTTTATCGCCGTAGCCTGCCCGCAATTGACGAGTTGGATACCGCGCTTGAGGAAATCAACGAATTCAGGGAAGGGCTGACCGGTACGCTCCGTCTCAGCGCGCCAGTTGGCACTGGTCAGTTGTTTCTAGACACAGCGATTTCTGATTTTGCGGCTTTGTACCCGACACTGGCCATAGAGGTGATCTATGACGAAAGAAAAGTCGATCTGTTGACCAGCGGCATTGATGCGGCCATACGTGTCGAAACATTGTTGGACCCGGATACCTACGCTATTTCGATTGGTCCGCCCCATGAGATGAAGGTGGTCGCTCAGCCGTCCTACCTAGTGGAGGCCGGGCCCTTACACTTCCCTCATGATATCGTGCGCCACGAGGGGATATGTTTTGCTTTCGGGGATTCAGAAAAATTGGCTCCGTGGGTGTTCAAGACCCGCGATGGCCCAATCACGGTTATGCCAAAGCCGCGAGTAATCTCCAACAACGTGAACTCGATCTTGAGATACGCGGAAGCAGGCCTTGGTCTAGCCTATCTGTTTTCGGCTTCCGCAGAACCTGCAATTCGAAGTGGCAGGCTGATAGAGGTTCTTCCAAAGAGCCTTGAAAGGCTTCCCTGCTTTTCACTCAACTACTTATCTAAACGGAATGTACCGGCGCGCCTTCAGGCATTTAAAAATTTCGTTAAGGCCCGAAAAATGGGCCGTTCCTGATTGAGGTTGGCGTCTCTTCCGAAATCCGCAGCGTAGCCGGCCGACCGCAAACGGCCTCCAGCTCTGCCATCATCTCGAACATCTCCATTAGTTCCGCCGGTCCGGGCCTACGAATAAAGGCACCATGGCGCGGGATCAGTTCGGCCAGGTCAGACAGGGCAAGCTGTTGAAAGGCGTCGCGAAGTGGCGTGCGCGACCTATAAGTCTTGGCAATCTACTGTCGCCTAAGATGCAAAAATGATCTCTCGAACCGGCAATCGGCACGGCGAAGCAAAATCCGGATGCTGCTGCATTTCTGGCGTTTCTGCTGCCCGACAGAACTTGCCTATAAACTTTGAATGACTGCCTTCAGAGATCTGACCAGTTGCTCTCGCAGATGCCGCGAATGAAGGCATTCCGCCCGAACTGCATGTGCTGGCTTGGCAGGTTTGTCACCCGGTATGGGACGGCGTTGGGCTGTCTGTTGTCATTATCTCCAGCGACGGATGCTGCGGCTTTTTCCGCAAGCTGTGAAACTGCCGTCTTAGATTTTCGGCGCAATCGACGAATGGCAGTTTGTGTCGCTGCCCTGCGGCAGTGGAACCTGAGCGCTTGCAGCGATTTTCGTACTGCACGCTCACGCAGCGCTAAACTCCAAGGAGCAGGTTGGGCTCTCACCAAGATTTCGCCGCCACCAGGCCGAACCTTGGCTTTTGGGACACGGATGGCAGCACATCATCGGAAACGCCGCAGGATCAATCTCTTGGCCAGAGCTTTCGATGGCCGGTTCCTGTCCACGCACAACAAGGATCTTGCTGCTCAAGCATTCGGCGGCAGTGAGCCCACAGCTGCCGTCGGCCTTGTGGTAGCCTCTCGCAGGTGCGGCAAGTAGCTAACGGAGCCTTGCGGACCTTCAACGCTCAACTACAGCAAGACCGCTACGCGGTCAGTTCTGACCAGCGCATTCAACCGCAGCGAACTCAGCAACGCCCTCATTTCGCCCATCAGAGAAGCTCGCAACCGTGACCGGCTCCTTCAAATCGGGAAAATGATAGACTGCGTTGACGCTGAAGGGACCCCCGCCGGAATGCCCGACAGTGCGGCCGACCCTCCCGCACCGGCCGCTCATAAGGCCAGATGCATAGCCACATTTCGTCCAAGGCCGACCTTCAATAGCGCCGCCAAGAGGATGACGGATCAGCATCTGTTCAAGCGTAACCGCATTGAGCAACCTTCCCGTAAACAGAGCATGTAATAGCCGTGCAGCGTCTGCAGCAGTTCCAGTAAGACATCCATGATATACCCATCCTGGATGATACCTCTTTGCTCCATCCCAGTGAACGCGTGAGAGGTGTTTTCTAGCCGTCGCAAGCTCAATGCTGTCCAGCCCGAGAGGGTCGCAGATCATCTCACTGACAAGGTTGGAGAATGACGAACCAGCGACGTCTTCAATTAAATCGCGGGCCAGCATGTAACCAAGGTTTGAATAGGCCCAGCCTTCACCCGGTGTAAACAAACTGCCTTGCGCCATCGTGGCATTGAACAGGTGCTCAGCAGGCCAAGGTTCTTCATCATTCGCAACCGCTTTCCTGTAGCCCGGCAGGGAATAGTAGTCCGGCAAGCCAGCGGTGTGATTCAGTAATTGGCGAAGCGAGAAGTCATGGTCTGCGAGATGTTCGTCCAGATCGAGCTTGCCCAGTTCCACGATCTTTAAGGCACAGATTGCGACTACGGTTTTGGTAAAACTCCAATAAGGAAAAACCTCTGCGCCCGAGCTTCGTTGAACACTCAAATTGGGGCCGGTTTCACGATGGGAGAAGATTTCTTGGTTCTTATTCATCGGTCCTAGTAACCTTTTTGGTGCAATCGCCACAATGGGCTCGATCCTGCCGCCCGCTGAAGTAGGCTTAGGCTGGTGGGAGCCCATTGCTGTCACTGGCCACCAGGCAAGCCTTCGCTTGTGCAGCGCGTCGAAAACGGCGCTTTGCGGCCATTCAAAACACGTCCAACGAACGATAGCGGTGTACAGACAAAACGTAACCGTCTGGCTACGGTGCTCTGACGCGGTTCCGGCGATCTCTGCTGCGCTGCGGCAGCAGCGTTGCCCTTGTTTGTTCCAGGCTTCCTGATCAGGTACTCGAATGTCGATGTGGCTGTTTGAACTGCCGTGCAGGCCGGAGGAGCGCCTGTAGACAACAGGGCTGACAAGAGCTGATTGACCGCCAGACAGTAGAACTCGTGCCTCCTTCTGCTGATGCATACAGGCGCAGCAAAGGTCCAATCAACGGCAATTCGTTTGCCCGTAGTGCATGATTGTCCGTGCCAATTCCTTAGCCTTATCGACCGATGGGGTTATGAACTGAAGCTGCGGCGGGAAGCTTAGGCCCGCAACAAACAGGGAATCAGGATCAGGCTCGGCACCAACATAAACCAGCGAGAGCGAATAGTTGTTCAGCCTATCGTCAGCCTGGATCTCTTGGGCAAACTTGTGAAAGCCCGGGGCGTCCTTATGAGGCTGCGGGGGTGCCGGGGCCTCTACTTCTTCGGTGATCCGAACAACGCTGCTCAAATGGAAAGACAGCCGCCCGTTTGGCTGTTCCAGCAGGTCTTTCAGGGTGCTGCGCTCCAGGACGCCAGACTCATCAGCTGCCAGAGGTTTGGTGATTGTGACTGGCCCATCATTCGGGATCATCGTGAGCGTGCTGCCCCGCTTGCTGCGCATCTCTTCGGGAACCAGCGCAACCAAAGCCTCGGCCTGGTCAAGCTGGCGGTCTGAAACCGGTTTGGCTTTTATCGTAAGAATGGCGCGGCCATCAGAAACCGTTCTGATGCCCACGCTGTCGAACTTGAAAGAGGTCAGGTCCGCTTCCAGGCGACTCAATGCAAGCTGCTCTGAGGTCTCGTTATTCTTTGTGCTGTTAATAGAAAACTGGCAGTGCTCCAGAGACAGATTGACGCCTGTCTGATCAGGAAGCGTCTTGCGGATTTCCATCAAGACCTGTTCCGCAGAAGGGATTTTGTCTCGCAAGAAGACGTACCAGCCTCCTGCTGCTGCCAAGAGAACAAGTGCGACAATTCCAAAGGGTTTCATAGAATAATCTCACATTTCCCAAGTAGAACTCCATTTGAGTGATGTTGGACATTGGCCCGACGGTCAACCGGTGTATCTGGAATATGCAGAAGAATTCAAGGGCTGCGCTGTCGCCGCGGCACCGCATGGCGGCAGTGAGCTCTTTTGACACCTTCGCCGCACGTTGGACGAACGGCAGGTTCTCGACTCATGGGTTGAAAACTGGAGAGTTTACGAGTCTCAGAAATTCAAAGACCTAAGTGGCTGATTTTGTTGGAACCGCAGTCTCACCATTAGGGTGATCCGACATGGATTGTCGGAGTACGTAAATAATGAGACCGAGTTATTGAGACTCAACGTCCATAGTTCTCAATCACTTAGATTTTTTGCGTACCTACAGAGCTCGAAGACAACCGATTGCTTTGCAACGCTTGAGCCCTACAGATCAGCGCAGCCTTGAGATCGTCGTGTGCGCTACACCGAGATCCAATGCGATGGCCCGGCAGGTATCACCGTTGACCATGCGCTCGCGGGCAAGTTTCTGCTGATGTTCAGTTAACTTGGGTTTCCGGCCAAATTTGACGCCCTGTCGCGCAGCGATGGCTCGGCCCTCGTTCGCGCGCCGAGTGATACGCTCCCGTTCGTCTTCGGCCAAAGCGGAAAGGAAAGCGAGGATGCCTTTGCCCATCGGAGTGGTCAGATCGAGCCAGGGTTTATCAAGCACCTTCACATAGGCCCCACGATCTGCGATCCGTTGAATTGATTTAGTCCCGATGTGATCTGACACCGCCCCCTTCCCAGCGAACCGGGAAGAGGACGGCGCATCTCTTGATCGAGATGATGGTTGCCCGTTTTGATGGTGGTGCAAACTCAACCGCAAAACGAGGAAACCACGATGTTGAACTCTACCGACAAGATCATAAAACACAAAACCGGGCTGCTGAACCTGGCCGAAGAACTGGGCAATGTGAGCAAAGCTTGCCAAGTCATGGGCTACAGCCGGGATACATTCTACCGGTACAAATCAGCGGTCGACGAAGGCGGCGTGGAGGCGCTGTTCGAGCGTACCCGGCGCAAGCCCAACCTGGCCAATCGGGTTGATGACGCCACCGAGCAGGCCGTCATCAAATCCGCCACCGATTTCCCGGCCAATGGCCAGGCCCGCACATCTAACGAGCTGCGCAAGCTGGGCGTATTTGTTTCGCCATCCGGCGTCCGGTCTATCTGGCTGCGGCATGATCTGGCGAACCACTGCCCGGCAGGGCATTGCGCAGCAATGTCCCGAGAGGGGTCAAGGCTCGCCTGAAGGCCCTGGAAGCCATCGTCGCTCAAGAGGGTGGTATCCTGACCGAGGCATAGGTGCAGGCGCTGGAGAAGAAAAAGCTCGACGATGAGGCCTGCGGTGAGATTGAAACGGCCCACCCTGGCTATCTGGGCAGCCAGGACACCTTCTATGTTGGCACCCTCAAGGGCGTGGGGCGGGTCTATCAGCAGACCTATGTCGATACCTTTAGCAAGGTGGCTCACGCCAAGCTCTACACCACGAAAACGCCGATCACCGCCGCGGATCTGCTCAATGACCGGGTGCTGCCGTTTCATGACGAGCATGAGCTGCCAGTGCTGCGGATTATGACGGACCGGGGGCACGGAATACTGCGGCCGGGCCGATAAGCACGATTTCCAGCTCTTCCTGGCGATCAATGATATTGACCACACGAAAACCAAGGTGAAATCACCGCAGACAAATGGGATCTGCGAGCGGTTCCACAAGACAGTTTTGCAGGAGTTCTATCAGGTCGCGTTCCGAAAGAAGCTCTATGACAGAATTGATGCGCTGCAGGCCGATCTGGATGAATGGCTGCACCACTACAACCACCAACGCACTCATCAGGGCAAAATGTGTTGCGGCAGAACGCCGTTCCAGACCATGATTGAGGGAAAGGAAATCTGGAAGGAAAAGTTCCTGAACTGAACTTGCCCTGACAGACGCCGCCGGAAAAACGGCTGACTGTCAGATCACATCTGAACTACTACATATGAACATTGAGATAAACGACTATGATCTTCTGACCGACGACAAGGATGGTCGAAGTCGTTGTGTTCTGCACACAAAAGACCAGATTGATCTGGCCTTTGCACTGTACTGGAAGCCAAAAATATTCATCTCAAACGCTGGAAAATCATTCCCATACGAGGTTTATCAACCGCGGCCGAACGACCATCTTGATTCACCGCATCTGCATATGAGAGCAGACCGCCAATTTTGCTTGAACGAGATCATCGCTGTCGGCGACATTATCACAGTTATGTAGGTCTGGGCTCAAACCGCTATCCAGCGGTTTCAGTCTCATGTTCTCACAAGGCTTATCAGCCCTTCGGTATTTGAAGTCTACGGGCTGCCAAGCTTTGTTCCTGTTGCCCTATCCAGTGACGTTTCTGCTTTGCGCAGCCGGCGGCATTTCTGAATGGTGTCTAAATCATATGCACCCGGAACCGATTTTCACCGGAGGCACCCAAATGCCCCCGGTGAAAGCCACCTGAAGGTTTGGCAGATGTTTGCTCCGCCAAACCCGTGCTGTTCTACGCCCGGACCTGGCGTCAGATCAGGTCATCAAAGGCAACCGTCTGATCGGCAAAGACTAACAAGCCAATATCCAGCAGCTGGTCGCGGCCTTCATAATAGCCATCAGCCCCGCCGCTGGCCGCATCAGTTACCGTCAGACGGGTGATGTCGGAACCCCGGTTGGTGTCATAGTAGGTGTAACTTTCAAAACTGTAGTCCTCAAAGTTGCCGTCAAACACCGCGCGGTCCCGGTCTGAGGGGTCCGACGCATTCCAGCTGTGGCCCTGCAGCCGGTCATCGCCAAGGCCGCCATAGAGCCAATCCCGGCCGTCTTCGCCATACAGCGTGTCATTGCCATCGCCGCCAAACAGATAGTCCCGGCCGCTGCCGCCCGCCAGATTGTCGTTACCTCCCTGACCGGACAGCGTATCGGCTCCTTCACCGCCATAAAGGGTGTCGTTGCCGCTTCCGCCCCGCAGCAAGTCATCGTTGCCATACCCCAGCAGCCGGTCATCACCGCCTTTTCCGATCAGCACATCGGCACCATCGGCACCGCGCAATTCGTCGTTGCTATTGGAACCGAACTGAATATCCGCTGCTCGCACGGTGACGTCCTTGAATGCGGCAAAGGTATCATTCGGCTCCAGGGCCGTCTCAGAGCCGCCCTTGCTGATCTGGATTTCGCCGCCGCTGCGGTCGAACTGAAAGCTGTCGATCCGGCCGCCGAAGTAGGCGTAATCGCTGCGCTCATCACTGCCGAAAACCTCTTCGCCGGTTAGCACCGCATCATAAACCGCCAGATCACTGATACTGCCATCGAAGTAGCTGTGGATCTTGTCGGTTTTGCCAGCCGCATTGCTCCACCCTGCAGCCCCGGCAATCAATGCCTCGCTGTTGCTGCTCCAGTCAAAATTCAGCCCGGCTTCATAGGCAATCCGCGCGCCATTCAGGTAGACTTCCACGCCCTCGCTGCCAAAGTTCAAGCTGAAGTCATAGTCTGTGCCTGCCTCAATCGCATTTGCCGCAGTGAAATAGTGGGTCTCCTCGCTGTCCTGCAGGCGCACGATCAGCTTGCCGGTTTCATCCAGATAAACCGCCAGATGCCCGCCGCTGCCGTATTCAACAGCATCCTTGGACAACAGGGTCTGGTATCCGGCCAGGCTGCTGACGGTGAAGCGAAAGGCAATGGTGCCGCTGGACAGCTCCAGCGCCTTGTTATGGTCAAAGACATAGGCAGAGCGGTCTTCGGCATCGAACCGGTGGCTGCCGGCCATGGCAAAGACCGGGCTTTCCGCCGCCGCAAGGGTCAGATCGCCAGCGTCCGCCAGCGCCGACCCCGGGACCTTGATTTTGCCGGTGTTTTCGGAAACCGCGGTTGGCGACAGCGCCTCCTCCAGGTCGTCGATGCTCTTGACGATGCCATAGGCCGGCGCCGCGGTGTGTTCGATGTCCGACAGTTTCACCAGGTCGCCGTAGACGGTGATCTTGCCCAGCAGATCGTCGTTATGGGCGCCGCCGTTGTTGCCCTGGTCGGAGTAGAGCGCAATCACCGAGTGATCCATCACCCCGTCGCCGTTCTTGTCGCCATAGGTGATCGAGGCGATCTCGGTGGTGTGGCCCTCAATGACAATGCGGTCACCCTCGGCGCGGCTGAAATCCTGCACCACATCATGGCCCATGATGTCGACCCAATGGTCGTGCAGCTTGTCGTTCTCACCCGCAACCCCATGCCAGTTGATGGTGCCGTCGTCGCGGGTGTGCTTCTCGATATAGCGTTCCTTGGCATTGATAAGCGTCTGGAAATAAAAAATATCCGCGCCCTTGCCGCCGATCAGAAGATCATCGCCCGGCACCGGTTGATCGGGGTACAGCTTGCCGTCCGTCAGCTCGTTTTCCGGGTCGCCCTCATCGCGGTTGGGATCATAGGCGATGGCCCCCTCGCGCCCGTCCGCGCGGCTGATCAGCAGATCGTTGCCAGCGCCGCCCTTCAGCGTGTCCTTGCCGTGGCCGCCGTCCAGCACATCGTTGCCGCCGCCGCCATACAGCGTGTCGTTGCCGTAGTTGCCCTGCAGCACATCGGAGCCGCCCTTGCCGATGATCTTGTCGTCGCCGCGGCCCGCGTCAATGCCATCGGCGCCGCTGGTGCCGCGCACCGTGTTGTCGCCGCCGTTGCGGCTGATCATGTTGAGACTGCGGTCCAGATGGCCGTGATGGGTGACGCCGTAATCCGACAGGATCTCCAGAAAGGTGTCGCTGGCGCCGTGCAGCTGGCCAAAGGCCGGGGCCAGATCCTCCATCATCGCGCCCATCTTGGCGCCCATGGCGGTGCCGGCCGCCTCGGCCAGTGCAATCTGGCTGCTTTCGCCCAGCTGGCTGTCAAAGATCCGCACATCGCTGATGGTGCCCTTGAACAGCGAATGCGCGTCATCCTCCTGATCGCTGCGCCAGGCCCGGCTGCCGCCGATCACCAGGGCGTTATCATTGTCTGCCAGCCCCTGTTTGAATTGCGGCTCGGCTGCCACCAGCGCGCCATCCAGCCAGATCATCAGCCCGTCCGCGCCAAAGCTGACCGAGATCTGGTAGGTTTGCTGCGCCGACAACACCAGATCCGGGACTTTCAGGTATTCGGTCCCGCTGCCGTCCGACTGGGTCGCCACCAAAGTGCCGTCCTTGACCCAAAGCGTGAAGTCGCCCGCCCCGGCGCCGCTGCCGTCCTTGGACACCAGCGCCATCTCGCCGGGCAGCCGCTCCAGCGAAAAGCTCAGCGAGACCGTCGCCGCGTTCAGCGCAAGGGCATCCAGATGACCCGCATTCAGATAATCGCCGTCTTCACCGCTCAGCACATGCTGGCCTGGCATCGCAACAACCGGCGCGCCGGCACCTGGTATGGCGGCCTGCGCAGCAGTTCCCAGCGCCGACCCCGGGACCTTGATTTTGCCGGTGTTTTCGGAAACCGCGGTTGGCGACAGCGCCTCCTCCAGGTCGTCGATGCTCTTGACGATGCCATAGGCCGGCGCCGCGGTGTGTTCGATGTCCGACAGTTTCACCAGGTCGCCGTAGACGGTGATCTTGCCCAGCAGATCGTCGTTATGGGCGCCGCCGTTGTTGCCCTGGTCGGAGTAGAGCGCAATCACCGAGTGATCCATCACCCCGTCGCCGTTCTTGTCGCCATAGGTGATCGAGGCGATCTCGGTGGTGTGGCCCTCAATGACAATGCGGTCACCCTCGGCGCGGCTGAAATCCTGCACCACATCATGGCCCATGATGTCGACCCAATGGTCGTGCAGCTTGTCGTTCTCACCCGCAACCCCATGCCAGTTGATGGTGCCGTCGTCGCGGGTGTGCTTCTCGATATAGCGTTCCTTGGCATTGATAAGCGTCTGGAAATAAAAAATATCCGCGCCCTTGCCGCCGATCAGAAGATCATCGCCCGGCACCGGTTGATCGGGGTACAGCTTGCCGTCCGTCAGCTCGTTTTCCGGGTCGCCCTCATCGCGGTTGGGATCATAGGCGATGGCCCCCTCGCGCCCGTCCGCGCGGCTGATCAGCAGATCGTTGCCAGCGCCGCCCTTCAGCGTGTCCTTGCCGTGGCCGCCGTCCAGCACATCGTTGCCGCCGCCGCCATACAGCGTGTCGTTGCCGTAGTTGCCCTGCAGCACATCGGAGCCGCCCTTGCCGATGATCTTGTCGTCGCCGCGGCCCGCGTCAATGCCATCGGCGCCGCTGGTGCCGCGCACCGTGTTGTCGCCGCCGTTGCGGCTGATCATGTTGAGACTGCGGTCCAGATGGCCGTGATGGGTGACGCCGTAATCCGACAGGATCTCCAGAAAGGTGTCGCTGGCGCCGTGCAGCTGGCCAAAGGCCGGGGCCAGATCCTCCATCATCGCGTCCATCTTGGCGCCCATGGCGGTGCCGGCCGCCTCGGCCAATGCGATCTGGCTGCTTTCGCCCAGCTGGCTGTCAAAGATCCGCACATCGCTGATGGTGCCTTTGAACAGCGAATGCGCGTCATCCTCCTGATCGCTGCGCCAGGCCCGGCTGCCGCCGATCACCAGGGCGTTATCATTGTCTGCCAGCCCCTGTTTGAATTGCGGCTCGGCTGCCACCAGCGCGCCATCCAGCCAGATCATCAGCCCGTCGGCGCCAAAGCTGACCGAGATCTGGTAGGTTTTCTGCGCCGACAACACCAGATCCGGGACTTTCAGGTATTCGGTCCCGCTGCCGTTCGACTGGGTCGCCACCAAGGTGCCATCCTTGACCCAAAGCGTGAAGTCCCCCGCCCCGGCGCCGCTGCCATCCTTGGACACCAGCGCCATCTCGCCGGGCAGGCGGTCCAGCGAAAAGCTCAGCGAGACCGTCGCCGCGTCCAGCGCAAGGGTGTTTGAATGATTGATGCTGAGAATGTCGTCCCGGCTGCCTGTATACTCTTTGGTTTTCAGCTTCGTAAAAACCGGATCCGGAAACGTTGTGTTTGCCACGCTTAGGGTCCTCCTTGCTATGGCTATTGTTGGTTGAAACATACTGCTCAAGCCTGAGTCTATCGTGACCGGAATTAGGCATTCCAAGCCTTTTGCCAGCATGGGCAAGATTTCGCCCGTTTCCCGTAAGAGATTGAAATCATAGTTAATGCCCGGGCCCAAACGACCCGATGCCCGACCAATTGCGGCAAAAATAAGGCATGAGCTTAGCGGACCTTGCAGGAATGTGGCTTTTCAAGCCGCAAGCGCGCCCTTCTTGCGGCGGAAAAATGACCGGCCGCAGGCCCGGGTTTAGGCGCACGGCGTGAACAAATCCTGGAATTGGTGAAGACAGCAAACCGCATCGGCAAAGACGCGCACTCCTCATCTGCCGCAGTCAATGTTCAATCCAGCTTCGCAACCGGTACCGATCCGGCAACGGGCCGCCGGCTAATAATTGACAAAATTAGTAAATTAAATTACCCGCCGCGCTCGAAGGAGTTGCGGATGTTCTACGACCTGGCCAAATTGCGTGCGTTTGCCGCCAATCCTTGCCTGATTGCGGCGGACGGGGTTGAGATGACTTATGCTGCGCTGGCTGACGCCGCCGCAGAGTTCGGCAAATCGCTGCCGCAAGAGCGGCGGCTGATTGCGGTTGAAGCCGCATCCGATCCCGAAGCCATTACCGCCTATGCAGGTGCCCTGGCTGCCGGCCACGCGGTTATGCCGCTGCCGGCCGCGGACCCCGTCACCGCTGCCCGCCTGGAGGAACGGTTTCGTCCGGCTGCCAGCTTCCGGCGCATCGGCGGAACCTGGCAACTGCTGGCGCACGCGCATGACCCCGCTGAGATCCACCCGGAGCTGACACTGCTGCTGCAGACCTCCGGCAGCACCGGCCACGGCCGCGGGGTCCGCCTGTCGGGCACGGCTATGGATACCAACGCCAGCGCTATAGCCCAGTATCTCGGGATCCAGCCCCAAGACCGCGCCGCACTGATCCTGCCGCTGCATTACTCCTACGGCTTGTCGGTGCTGCATTCGCATCTTGCCGCCGGTGCCAGCCTCTGGCTTGCGCCCAGCTCAGTTTTGGACCCCGGTTTTGCCACCGCGCTGGAGGCCTCCGGCGCCACCAGCCTGGCCGGCGTGCCGCATCACTACCGCCTGCTGGACAGCGCCGGCCTTGCCCATGCGCTGCCGGAAAACATCAAGACCCTGACCGTTGCCGGCGGCGCCATGGAGCCAGAGCAGGTCCGCGCGTGGTCTGCCCGGATGCAAGCCCGCGGCGGCCGGTTCTATGTCATGTACGGCCAGACCGAGGCCACCGCGCGGATCAGCTACCTGCCGCCAGAGCTGGCTTTGGACACTCCCGGCGCTGCAGGCCGCGCCATTCCTGGCGGGCGTCTGCTGCTGCGCTCTGCCGCCGGCACCGAAATCACCACGCCTGAGGGCGAAGGCGAGCTGATCTATCAGGGGCCGAACGTGATGATGGGCTATGCCGAAAGCCACGCCGATCTGGCCAAAGGCGCCGGACTCAGCGAGCTGGCAACCGGCGATCTGGCCCGTCGCGATGCAAACGGACTTTACCACATCACCGGGCGGCTTTCGCGGATGTCCAAGATTGCCGGCCTGCGTATCGGTCATGACGCTATTGAACGTGCCTTGGCCGCCCAGGGGCATGAGACCGCGGTTTGGGGTGATGACAGCCGCATCTCGATTGCAATCTGCGGGGCGGAGGACGGCATCGCTGCGATGGCCGCCAAGCTGACCGGCATCGGCCAGCAGCATTTCACCGTCCTTCCGCGCAAATCCCTGCCGCGGCGCGCCAATGGCAAGATCGACTATCCGGCGCTGAAGGCGCAATCAGCGCAGCGCAAACCTGCCAGGAATGTGCTGGCGGTCTTCCAGGCCGCCTTTGCGCCGCAGAGTGTGGGCCGGAACGATAGCTTTGCCGCGCTCGGCGGAGATTCCCTGCGTCATGTAGAGCTGTCCCTGGCTCTGGACGAAGCCCTTGGCGGCGCCCCGGCGGGCTGGGAAAACATGCCGATCAGCACTCTTGAGCAAGCCGCCCCGGCGCCCGGCGCCAGCCTGCCTTTCGATCTGGTTGCCCGCGTGGCTGCCATCCTCGCGGTGGTGGTGGCGCACCAGACCCTTTGGCCGGTGTTCGGCGGAGCAGCTGCGATGGTGATCCTGATGGGGATGAGCGTCGCAGGCTTTCGCTGGGAGGCGCTGAAATCCGGCGATATGCGCAGCTTCTTCAAACCGGTAGCCGCGGTGCTGATCCCCTATTATCTGATCCTTGCGGGCTATGCCGCGGCGTGGGAGCAGGTGCCCTGGGTCTCGGTCTTTCTGGCCGGCAATTTTGCCGTGACAATCCCCGAAACCCACCTGATGCTGCCGTATTTGTACTGGTTCATCGAGGCTTATCTGCAAATGACCCTGCTGGTGGCGCTGCCCTTTGCCGTGCCGCCCCTGCGCCGCTGGCTTGCTAGCCAGGGTGCTTTCCGCACCGGCCTGTGTTTTCTGGCGTTTGCCGTGGCACTCCGCCTGATTGCACCCGAGGTCTGGCAAATCGGCGGCCGCGCGCAGTTCACCGTGCCGTGGGTCTTTTACCTGTTTGCCCTGGGATGGTGCATCACCGCCGCCAGCACGCTGCGGCAACGGCTTCTGGTGCTGGGGGCAGCCTGCCTGATCATGCCCGCGGCGGCCTATCTTGGCGGCAACTGGTACGGCGGCTGGATCAAATACATGTGGCTATTGGCACTGATTGCCGGGCTGCTGTTCGTCACCCGCCTGCCGATGCCGCGCTTTGCGGCCCGCCCGCTGATGCGGCTGGCCCAGGCCGCCTTCCCGATCTACCTGCTGCACCGCTTCATGCCGGAACTGCTGATGCCGATGATCGGGCTGGAGGCCCGCAGCCCGCTGAACGATGCGCTGGCAATCTTTGGCGGCCTCGCCCTGGGTCTTGCCGCCGCCGCCTTGCAGCGCCAGCTGATACAGGCTTGGACCAATGCCAGGAACCGCCGCCAGCCGGCGGTGGCACAGGCCTAAGCCAGCTCCGCGGCTGCAGCGGCAATCCGGGACAAGGCTACCCGAAGCTCCGTCTCGGACGTCGCATAGGAAATCCGGAAGTAAGGCGAGATGCCAAAGGCCCGGCCCGGCACCACGGCCACATGATGCTGATCCAGCAGATAGGCGCAGAAATCCGCGTCCGTCTCCAGCACATCCCCCTGCGGAGTGTGCTTGCCCAGCACCCCGGCGCAATTAGCAAAGGTGTAGAACGCGCCCTCCGGCACCGGGCACTCAATGCCGTCGATACCGTTCAGCGCCTCCACCACCAGATCGCGCCGTGCCTGGAAACTGGCCTGCCGCTCTGCCAGCGCCTCCTGCGGCCCGTTCAATGCTGCCACCGCTGCCGCCTGCGAAATCGAGGACGGGTGCGAAGTCGATTGCGACTGCACCACTTTCATCGCCGCAATCAGATCCTTCGGCCCGCCCGCATAGCCCAGCCGCCAGCCCGTCATCGCATAAGCCTTGGAGACGCCGTTGACCGTCAGCACCCGCTCCTTCAGCCGCCGCTCCACCTGTGCGGGCGTGGCGAACTGAAACCCGCCATAGGTGATGTGCTCATACATGTCATCGGCCATCAGCCAGACATCCGGATGCTGCAGCAACACCTCCAGCAAGGGCCGGTAATCCGCGGCGCTGTACCCCGCTCCTGCCGGATTGGACGGCGAATTCAGCAGCAGCCAGCGGGTGCGCGGGGTGATCGCCGCCTGCAGTTTCTCTGCGGTCAGCCGGAACCCTGTATCACTGCCGCAAGGCACCAGCACCGGCTCCCCGCCGGCAATCCGGATGATATCGGAATAAGAGGTCCAATAGGGCGTGGGCACGATCACCTCATCGCCGGGATCAAGGCTCGCCATGAAAGCATCAAACAAGATTTCCTTGGCGCCGGTGCCGGCGATGATCTCGTCCAGCCCATATTCCAGGCCGTTGTCGCGTCTGAACTTCGCCTGCACCGCCAGCCGTAGTTCCAGCGTACCGCCAAGCGGGGTGTATTTGGTCTCCCCCGCCTGCATCGCGGCGGCGGCTGCCTCCTTGATGTGGTCCGGCGTGTCGAAGTCCGGCTCCCCGGCGCCAAGGATGATCACCGGCGCGCCCTGGCGCCTCATCTCTGCCGCCTTCGCGCCGATGGTCAAAATCTCCGAGACCCCGATCGGGTCAAGACGGCTTGCGCGGTGGAACTGGGCCATGGCGGGGGCTCCCTGCTGGTTTGATGGCGCTGCAAGGTTGGCGCGGCAAATGCACCGGAAAAACCGGCAGTTTGCGACAGCATTCATTCCGGATTGGCATCAAATACCAAGGGCCGCCCAGGCGGATTTCCTCAACCCGGCTTTGAACGCAATTGCTTCTTCAGCCACCGTTCAAGCTTTTGCACCGCTTCCGGCACCGGCCCGTGCGGGCGCACCAGGTAATAGCGCTTGCGCGACACCAGCTCGGGCCCCGGAATCCGCAACAGATCCCCTGACGCAATCTCCCGCGCCACCATGTCATAGGGCACAATCGCCGCGCCCAGCCCCGCCGCCGCCGCCGCAATCACCATCGAGTGCTGGTCGAAATAACGCCCGTCCTGCCGCGGTGCGCCTGCCAGCCCGGCGCGCTCGAACCACTCCGCCCAGGTCCCCGCCCGGCTGTCCAAATGCAGCAGCGGCGCCTGTGCCAGGTTACCCGCCAGCTCCAGCTGGTGCGCGGCGTAAAACGCGGGCGCGCAGACCGGCACCATTTCCTCGCCGAACAAGGGCGCCATATGGGTGCCCGGCCAGTTGTCCAGCCCGTAGTGCACTGACAAATCAAAGTTCTCGCGCGCAAAATCAAACGGCTCCAGCCGGGTGGAGAAACTCAGCTCCACCTCCGGGTGGCGGGCGAAGAAATCCGGCAGCCGCGGAATCAGCCACAGGTTGGCGAAAGCAGGCAGCACCGCAATCCGCAAAGCCGAGCGGCCCGCCCCGGCAGCAGCCGCCTTTTGCAGCGTCGCCCGCAAACCTGCAAGATCCAGCTTCAGATCGGCGGCCAGCCCCTGCCCCGCAGGCGTCAGCACCACACCCCGGCCTGAACGCTGGAACAAGTCGAAGCCCAGATCCGCCTCCAGCTCCTTTACCTTTTTGCTGACGGCGCTTTGCGTCAGCCCCAATTCCTCTCCCGCCGCAGTGAAACTTTGATGCCGCGCAGCGCTTTCGAAGCAGCGCAGATGGGTCAGGCCAGGCAGGCGCATCTTACACCTCCCCCAGCTGCGACAGCAGCCATTCGCGGAACTTGATCAGCGGATACTCCTCTGGCTGATCCGCAGGCCAGACCAGGAAATACTCGCCCAGACTCACCGCAGCCCCCTCCATCGCCAGCGCCAGCCGGCCTTGTGCGATCTCGTTCTCCGCCAGGAAATCCGGCAGCAACGCCACCCCCAGCCCATGCACCGCCCCCTGCGTCATGGCCGAGGATTGGTCAAACAGCATCCCCCGCAGCTTGGCCGCCGGCACATCATGCAAGTGAAACCATTGCTCCCAGCAATCTGGATGGGTCTCCAGATGCAACAGAGGGTAATCCAGCAGGTCCGCAGGCGAAGACACCGGCCCTGCCATCAGCCCCGGCGCGCAGACCGGCAGCACATGTTTCGGCATCAGGGGCAGATACGCCACACCCGGCCAGTCCCGCGTGCCGTAATGGATCGCCGCCTGCGCCGTGCCCGCATCAAAGCTGAACGGCAGATTATGCGTGTGCAGGTTCACCGTGATGCCGGGATGCGCGGCGGCAAACTCCCGCAGCCGCGGTGCCAGCCAGTGCAGGCCAAAGGACGGCAGGATCGACAGCGTGAAACTGCCGCCGTCCGGGTTCGCCCGCAGCTTGACCGAGGCCTGCGCCAGCCGGGTCAGGATCGCGCGCGCCTCTTTGGCAAAACCGGTTCCGGCAGGCGTCAGCTGCATCCGCATCTGGTCACGGGCAATCAGATCGACCCCCATCTGCTCCTCCAGCTGTTTCAATTGGCGGCTGATGGCGCTTTGCGTCAGCGACAAATCCTCCGCCGCAGCCGAAGCACTGCCCAGCCGGTCCACCGCCTCCAACGCCAGCAGCGAGGGGATTGAGGGCAGGAAGCGGCGCGGCGCAATCATATGATACAAACTCATAGGGGCAGGATTTAGTTTCATTAGCAATCCTGAGAGCACGGTGCAATTTCTATATCAGAACCGTATCCGGCAGGATGCTCGCGGAATCCACCCAAAAGTTTTCCTCATGCCCTGCCCCGCTCGATAAGGACCTTGATATGCCCCATTCCGATATCCTCGCCGCGGCCGGCCTGACCCAGGCCGAACTGGCAGGCGGCAGCCTCGCCGTCACCACTCCCGTGGACGGCAGCGAAATCGCCCGCCTGAAAACCCACTCCGCGGCAGAGGCCGAAGCGCAGATTTCCGCCGCCAAAGAGGCCTTCAAATCCTGGCGCCTGGTGCCCGCCCCGCGCCGCGGCGAACTGGTGCGGCTTCTGGGTGATGAATTGCGCCGCGAGAAGGAAACCCTGGGCCGCCTCGTCACTTTGGAATGCGGCAAAATCTACCAGGAAGGCCTCGGCGAAGTGCAGGAGATGATCGACATCTGCGACTTTGCCGTCGGCCTCTCGCGCCAGCTTTACGGCCTGACCATTGCGTCTGAGCGCCCCGGCCACGCTATGCGCGAAAGCTGG
Organism: Leisingera sp. M658; assembly: GCF_025144145.1. NCBI lineage: Bacteria > Pseudomonadati > Pseudomonadota > Alphaproteobacteria > Rhodobacterales > Roseobacteraceae > Leisingera > Leisingera sp. M658. The sequence continues at coordinate 9,326 of NZ_CP083548.1, read as the reverse complement.
CACCCGATGGGCACCTGCGGCATCATCACTGCCTTCAACTTCCCCGTTGCGCCCTGGTGCTGGAATGCAGCACTTGCTCTGGTCTGCGGCGATCCGGTGATCTGGAAACCGTCCGAGAAAACCCCGCTCACCGCGCTGGCGGTGCAGAAAATCTGCGACCGCGCCATGGCCGCCTTTGGCGAGGACGCGCCCGCAGGTCTGATCCGGGTGCTGATCGGTGAGCGCGATCTGGGCGAGACTCTCACTGCCTCCAAGGACGTCGCCATCATCTCGGCCACCGGATCGGTGCCGATGGGCAAGGCGGTTGCGGCGGATATGTCCAATCGCCTCGGCCGCACCATTCTGGAACTAGGCGGCAACAACGCGATGATCGTGGCCCCCTCTGCCGATCTGGAAATGGCCCTGCGCGCTATCGTTTTTTCCGCCGTCGGCACCGCCGGCCAGCGCTGCACCAGCCTGCGCCGCCTGATCGTGCACGCGGACATCTATGACGCGCTGATCCCGCGCCTGGTCAAGGCCTACGCGGGCCTGCCCATCGGCGACCCGCTGGCGGACGGCACCCTGGTCGGCCCGCTGATCGACCGCAACGCACTGGACGCCATGGCGGGCGCACTCGAGCGCGCCAAGACAGAAGGCGGCACCGTGCATGGCGGCAGCCAAACCTTGACGGACACCTTCGGGGATGCCGCCTATGTGCATCCGGCCATCGTCGAGATGCCCGCCCAGACCACGATCATGCACACCGAAACCTTCGCGCCGATCCTCTATGTGGTGAAATACAGCGATCTGGACCAAGCCATTGAAATGCAGAACGAAGTACCCCAGGGCCTCAGCTCCTGCATCTTCTCGACGGACGTGCGCGAATGCGAATATTTCCTCTCGGCAGCGGGCTCGGACTGCGGTATTGCCAATGTGAACATCGGCCCCTCAGGCGCTGAAATCGGCGGCGCATTCGGGGGCGAAAAGGAGACGGGCGGCGGCCGCGAAAGCGGATCCGACGCCTGGAAAGGCTACATGCGCCGGCAGACCAACACGGTGAACTATTCACGCGAGCTGCCGCTTGCTCAGGGGATCAAGTTTGACATCTGATCTGGCATCCTGCCTCTGGCACCAAACCTGCCAGGAAAATCCAGCCTTCCCGGAACTCATCGGGGAGGCTGTGGCCGACCTCGTGGTGATCGGCGGCGGCTACACCGGCTGCTCTGCCGCATTGAAGGCGGCAGAAATGGGCGCCTCGGTCTGCCTGATCGAAGCGGAGGAAATCGGCAGCGGCGGCTCGGGCCGCAATGTCGGACTGGTGAATGCAGGCCTCTGGCTGCCGCCCGAGGGCATCAGCGCCGAACTGGGCATGGAAACCGGCAGCCGCCTCTCCCAGCTTCTGGGCTGCGCACCGCAGATGGTGTTTTCACTGATCGAAAAACACGCCATCCAATGCGAACCCGAACGCAACGGCACCCTGCACTGCGCGCATGCGCCCTCCGGCTTGAAAGACCTGCAGCGCCGCCACGGCCAGCTTCGCGCCATTGGCGCGCCGGTGGAGCTGCTATCGCGCGACGAGGCCGTACATCGCACCGGATCCAAGGCCGTGCACGGTGCCCTGTTCGATCCGCGCGCAGGCACAATCCAGCCGCTCGCCTATGTCCGCGGCCTCGCCCGCGCCGCCGCGGCCGCCGGCGCGCAACTGCACAGCAACGCCCCCGCCGTCACGATCAGCCGCGACGGCACCAGCTGGCAGGTCACGACGCCAAGAGGCAGCCTGCGCGCCAAGCACCTGATCATGGCCACAAACGCCTATGCCAGCCAGATCGCAGGTTACGGCGCGCCGCAAGTGATCCCGGTTCATTATTTCCAGGCCTCCACCGATCCGCTGCCTGCCGCTCTGCTCGACAAACTCCTGCCAAACAAAGAAGGCTGCTGGGACACCGCCCTGGTGATGTCCTCCTGGCGGCTGGATCAGGCCGGGCGGCTGGTGATCGGCGGCATGGGTGCGCTCAACCATTTCGGCAGCGCCCTGCACCGCAATTGGCTGCCCCGCAAACTGGCAGCGCTTTACCCCGAATTGAAAGACGCAAGGCTGCATGGCCATTGGCACGGCCGCATTGCCATGACCACCGAACACCTGCCCAAGATCCTGGATCTGAACGGCGGCTTAGCCTGTTTCGGGTATTCCGGCCGCGGTATCGGCCCCGGCACCCTGTTCGGCACCGCAATGGCCGAGGCCCTGCTGACAGGCGACCAATCCTGCCTGCCGGTCCCGCCCGCAAAAGGCCACGCAATCCCCTTTGCAGGGCTGCGCAGCGCCTACTACGAGGCCGGTGCCAGCCTTACCCATCTGATCAGCGACAGGTGAAAAGGCGGACCGCCCCGCCCCGCCCGCCGATCATTTGCAGCCGGCAATCGCTGCACCGATATCCTGCAGCAGCGCCGGGTAAAACTGCGGCCCCGTTTCCAGCTTGGCACCCAGCGGATCCAGCACCGCAGTGCCCGTCCCGGTGCCATCCAGCACGGTGGCGACCACGCCCGGGTTGAATTGCGGCTCCGAGAAGACGCAGGCCACCTTGAGATCCGCCACAACATCGCGTATTTCGGCAATCCGCGCCGGACCTGGCTTGGAGGCGTCACCGATCGAAATTGCCCCTGCGGCATTCAATCCAAATCCGCGCTCGAAATACTGATAGGCGTCGTGAAACACGATGAACTGCTTGGCGCGGAACGGCTCCAGCGCAGCCGAAACGCTGGCAACAGTGTCCGCAATCTCCTGCTTGCCGGCTTCGGCATTGGCCTTGTACGCGGCGGCATTTGCGGGATCATGCTCTGCCAGTTCCTGCGCGATCACATCAAGCCAGGCCTGGGCATTGGCCGGCAGCAGCCAGGCATGCGGGTCGGCGCCGTCATGGTGATGGCCATGGGCATGATCACCGTGATCGCTGTGGCCATCCTTATCCGCATGGTCTTCATGGGCCTCATGATCGTCGTGATCCTCATCGCCCTCAGAATGCTCTTCATGGCCGTGACCGTCATGATCTTCATGCGCATCGTGACCGTCATGATCCGCATGGTCCTCTTCATCATCATCATGCGCATGCGCCTCAAACCGCGCGCCCTCACGGAACGGCAGTACCGTGGTACCCGCGGCCTCCAGCAGCTCTACCCGGTGCGCACCGCCGGCCAGCTCTTCCAGCGGGCCTTGCAGCCAAGGGGTCAGCGCCTCACCCAGCCAGAACACCAGATCCGCCTGATCCAGCGCCCGCGCCTCCGAGGGCCGCATCGAATAGCCATGCGGCGAAGCCCCCGGCGGCACCACAAGGGCCGGCTCACCCAGGCCCTGCATCACCCGCGCCACCAGCCCGTGCACAGGCGTGATATCAGCCGCCACACGCGGCACCTCCGCCCAGGCCGTCCCGGTTCCCGCCAGCAAGGCCAATATTGCCGATCCACTTTTCCACATGCTGGAATTCCGCATATCACGCCCCATGTAATCTTATAACATCACGCGGTTGATAAACGTCATAACATAACATATCAAGAGGCAAATCACCCGTCGCCCAAAGGACCCCGCAATGGACTCCATCGGTTTCGAACCGCATGACCACAGCAACTGCATTCACGATTGCATCGCAGCGGTGGACGCCCAGTGCCGGACGGCCGGGCTGCAATTCACGCCCGTTCGCCGCCGGGTGCTGGAGATCCTGCTGCAGGAACACCGCGCGCTCGGGGCCTATGAAATCCTTGACCGGCTGCGCGAAGAGGGCCTCGGCTCGCAACCGCCGGTTGCCTACCGGGCTTTGGATTTCCTGGTGAAAAACGGCTTTGCCCATAAGATCGAACGCCTGAACGCCTTCATCGCCTGCACCCATCCGGGCGAGCATCACGCGCCGGTCTTCCTGATCTGCCGCGCCTGCGATGCGGTGGCTGAATCGCAGCGGGAGCCGACCCAGGGCCAGCTCGGCCAAGCCGCCCGCGAGGCTGGATTTGTTATCGAGCGCGCAGTGATCGAAGCCGAGGGCCTGTGCCCTAAATGCCAGCACGCGGGCGCCGCATGAGCCTGATTTCCCTTCAACAGCTGACGGTCTCTTATGGCGGAAAGACAGTGCTGTCCGGCGTCAACCTGGCCATTGAACCCGGCGAGATCGTCACCGTGGTCGGCCCCAACGGGTCCGGTAAATCCACCCTGTTGCGCAGCGTGATCGGCGCGCTGAAACCCTCGTGCGGTGCGGTCAACCGCGCGCCCGGCCTGCGCATCGGCTATGTGCCGCAGAAAACTGCATATCGACCCGACCCTGCCGCTGACCGTGCGCCGGTTCCTCAGCCTGCCCGCGCGGGTGTCTGACGCCCGCGCGTCCGAGGCGCTGGAGCAAGCCGGCGCCGGCGATCTGGCGGCCCGGCAGATGTCCGGCCTGTCGGGCGGACAGTTCCAGCGGGTTCTGCTGGCGCGTGCCCTGCTGACCGATCCGCAGCTGCTGATTCTGGATGAAGCCACCCAAGGCCTGGACCAGCCCGGCTCCGCCGCCTTTTACCAGCGCATCGAGAAGGTCCGGCAGGATTTGGGCTGTGCGGTGCTGATGGTCAGTCACGAACTGCATGTGGTGATGGCGGCCTCGGACCGGGTGGTCTGCCTCAACGGCCATGTCTGTTGCGAGGGCGCGCCGGAACATGTCGCCTCGGCACCGGAGTACCGCGCCCTGTTCGGCACCGGAACCCAAGGCGCGCTGGCGCTCTACCGGCACGAGCACAATCACAGCCATGATCAGGATTGCAATCATGACCACCATCATCACAAGGCTGCGGAATGACCCTGCTTGACGATTTCCTGATCCGCGCAGCCCTTGCCGGCATCGGCGTGGCGCTGGCCGCGGCACCTTTGGGCTGTTTCGTGGTCTGGCGGCGGATGGCCTATTTCGGCGATGCCACTGCGCACGCGTCGATCCTGGGCGTGGCGCTGGCGCTGAGCTTTGATGTGTCGGTCTTTGCCGGCGTGCTGGCCACCGCGCTGGCCATGGCCACCACCGTGTCCGCACTTGCCGGACGCGGCTATGCGATGGACACGCTTTTGGGCGTGCTGGCGCATTCTTCGCTGGCTTTCGGCCTGGTCGCAGTGTCTTTCCTGCAAGGTGTGCGGATCGATCTGATGGCGTATCTGTTTGGCGATATCCTGGCGGTGGGGCGCGGCGATCTGGCGGTGATCTGGTGCGGCGCAGCCCTGGTGCTGGCACTGCTCTGGTGGCGCTGGTCCGCGCTGCTGACCGCCACGCTGAACCCGGATCTGGCCCATGCAGCGGGCATTGATCCCCGGCGCGAGCAAATGGTGCTGACACTTGCCCTGGCCCTGGTCGTGGCAGTTGCCATCAAGGTGGTCGGAGTATTGCTGATTGCCGCCATTGCTGCTGATTCCGGCTGCGGCCGCCCGCCCCTTTGCCGCAACACCGGAGCGGATGGCGGTGATTGCCGCGCTCTTGGGGATGCTGGCGGCCTCTGGCGGGCTGCAGCTGGCGTTTGTGTTCGACACCCCCGCCGGTCCCAGCATCGTTTGCCTGGCGGCAGCTCTCTTTGCCGCGTCCGGCCTTGCCGGCCTGGTGCTGCAACGGCATCGTGGCTGACCGCCGCCGCCTGCATCCATCCTTGCCGCGATTAAAAGCAACAAGCCCTGGTTTGGGCTGCAGACCGTAATCCGGGCCTGGCTGCCGGCTGCAAATCCGTTCACCGGCCAGCGCCCAGGCGGCCTCAGCTGCCAGTGCGTTGCAGGCTGTCCCCGCAGGTCCATTTGCTGACGGCCTCGGTCAGCGCCTTCTTGTTGATCGGCTTGCTGAGGAAATCATCCATCCCCGCCTCCAGGCATTTTTCCCGGTGGCTCTGCAGCGCATTGGCGGTCAGCGCCACGATCGGACATTTTCTGCCGCCGGTCTCTGCCTCGATCCGGCGCATCTCGGCCGTGGCCTCAATTCCGTCCATCTCCGGCATCATCATATCCATCAGGACAAGGTCGGGCCTCTCTGCCTGGAACTGCGCAACAGCCTCCACACCGTTTTTGGCAACGCTGATTTTCAGCGGCGCATCTTTCAGCATCTTGGTAACAACCAGCTGGTTGGTGCGGTTGTCCTCGGCCAGCAGAACTTTCAGCAGCCGCCCCTGCGGCGCCTCGCTGCCGCCGCCGCTGTCAGCAATCGCCGGTTTTTGGTCCTGAACGCTCAGCACCCGGGTGATCACCTGCCGCAGCTGCACCGCCCGCACAGGTTTCAGCGCAAACTCGCAAACTCCGATAGCCTCGCAATCCGAACGGCTTAGCGCGTGTTCCACCGAAGACAGCACAATCAGCGGCACCGCTTCAAAACCCGGCATGGCGCGGATCCGGGCTGCCAATTCCCGCCCGTCCATCGCCGGCATCTGGTAGTCCAGAATGATGAAATCGAACCGGCGCCCGTCCAGCTGCGCATCCGACAAGATCTCCAGCCCCTCATGCGCCGAGGCTGCCAGCGTGCAGGTCACGCCCCAGGCACTCAGCCGTTCAGACAGGATCACCCGGTTCAGCTCCAAGTCATCCACCAGCAAACCGTTGAGTCCGGCAAAGCTGAGCGGGCTGCCCTCCCGTGCCGAGGCGACATGGCCGCCGGCCTGCAGCGGCATCTCGATGGTGAATACAGAGCCCTTGCCCAGTTCCGACTGCACCTGCACCGAACCGCCCATCAGCTCCAGCAGCTGTGCCGAGATTGCCAGCCCCAGGCCGGTGCCCTCAAAATTGCGGGTGGCGGCATTGTCAGCCTGCTCAAAGGCGCGGAAGATCTGCCCTGTCCGCTCGGGCTCAATGCCTATGCCGGTATCGGTGACTTGCAGCGTCAGCAAATGGCGGCCACCCTGTTTGCGGCCGGTCAAGTCGATGAAGACATAGCCTTCGCGGGTGAATTTGACCGCGTTGCCGGCAATATTGGTGATCACCTGGCGGATCCGCCCGGCATCACCTTCAAAGATTTCCGGCAGCGCGGGGTCGTACCGCATAGTGATCTCGACCCCCTTTTCCGCCGCCTTGGGCGACAGCAGGGTGACCACATCCTCCAGTGCCGTCTGCAAATTGAACGGCGCAAGGTTAAGTTCGACCTTGCCGGCCTCAATTTTGGAGAAGTTCAGAATGTCGTTGATAATCGTCAGCAGCGCCGTGCCGGATTTTGCAATGGTCTCTGCATACATCCGCTGGTCCTCGTCCAGCCCGGTGTCCTGCAGCAGCTCTGCCATGCCAATCACCCCGTTCATCGGGGTGCGGATCTCATGGCTCATATTGGCGAGGAATTCCGACTTGGCGCGATTTGCAATATCTGCGGCCTCACGCGCCTGCTCCATTGCAAATTCCCGCTCGTCTCGTTCGGAAAAAGTGTCTTCCAGCACGCCGACCGAAAAATCCAACGCCCGGAATTCCCGGGAGGCAAACCAGGGCAGCGGCCGCTGCGGGCTGCGCAGCCCTGCAATCGCGTCAGACATCCGGTTATGGATCATATGCAATGGCCGCAGCGCCAGAATATGCACCAGCAACAGCACCAGAAGCGACAGCGCCAGCACCGGCACAACTGTCCAAATGATGATCTGGCGCACTTTGGCCGCCACCAGCGCTTTTCCGTCCTGGGTCGACCAGTCCACCACCATGGTGCCGAAGGAAGCGCCTTCCAGTTCGATCGGCCGTTCATAGATCACGTGATGATCCGGCTGCGGCGCGCCCGGCGCATTGGCCGCAGCCAGCAGCTTGCCCGCCGGGCTGCGGATTTGGATCGATACAATCTGGGGGTTGCGGGTGACGGCCTCGATCAACCCGGTCTCCAGGACCGGGACATCCTCGACTATAATCGATTCCAGCATCAGCCCGCTGAGCAGGGAAACCGTCAGATCGGCCTGGCCGGCAAGCTGCTCTTCAAGCCGCTGCACCTCCTGGCGCTGCGCCAGATTGCCGACTGCAAAGCCAACCGCCGAAGCGGCTAGCAGCAGCGACAACACGATCTGAAAAAGGATGCCTGTACGTTTCATATCTTCACTGCGGCGCCTCAGAATGCCAGGCTTCGCTCCATCGCCCGGCGGATGATGTCATAGTCGTCATCAACCCCCAGCAAGAAGCCGTTCTTTGAAATCCGGCGCACAATTTCTTCGTTGTCCGAGGACAGCATGACCTTGCGCATCGCTTCCAGCACCGTCTGCGGCATCGCTTCCGAGGCCAGCCAGGGTTTGGTCACATTGTCAAAGGAAGCCAGCACCCGGATCGGCACGCCTTTGGCGACCAGTTTTTTGAACGTGCTTTCCTTGAGCGCGCCCGCAGAGAATTTTCCGGCGCCCACTGCTTCACCGACCAGATCGTGACGGCCGAGATATGCGTATTCATGCAGGTCGGCAACCGCTGATTCCGGCCTCCAGCAGGTATTCCTGCGCCAGGTAACGGCCAATCGTCGACAATTCATCGCCGAAAGCAAAGCTGAGACCGGCCAGATCTTCGACCGACTGCACACTGCTGTCCTTATGCACCACGATGACCCCTTGAACCGCTTTCCGCCGTTTTTGGATTCCATCGCGACAATCCGGATTTCCGGATTCTCCTTCATCACATGCACATAAGACGCCGGGCCGAAACGGGCAAAATCCACCTCGCCGCCGGCCAATTGGCGGATGCCTTCGCCATACTCCTTGGCGATCTTCAACCTGATGGAAACCGGCTCTCCCAGTTCCTCGCTCATCCGGCCGGACAGAAAAGACAGGAAAGGCTTGGTACTTTTGACCGTTGCGGTAGGTTTATCCGCTGCATAAGTGCCAAACACCAATTCGGTCCCGGCCTGTCCGCCGCTTGGCAGCAAGGCTGCAAGCGCAGCTGCCAAGGCAGCCCCGGGGGCTGCCCCCCGCAGGCGTATCCTGAAAAGCTTAATGATACCAACGGTCCACTCAAAAAGTGTCACGGTTCTAGCCTCCTGACTGCGATCGGCTGGCACGGCAGGCGGGCCGCCATACTTCGTTACATGGCACATGGTTAAGAATACAATGTTAACGCACTTGCAATTCTTTAAAAAATTTTGCGGTTCTTTTATTCTACGCCTTCTATATTAACCCTTCAGTAAGGTTTTCGTAATCTTTTAGGCGAATTCGCCATAAAATCAGAATATCAATCTCAGCTGGCTCAACAGGAACCACCGTGAAGAACACACCTTTGCCCTCCAAGACCACCCGGTCTCTCCGTCGTTCAGCGCAAATAACTGTGCTTACTTCACTTTTTTCGGCGCTTCCTGTCGCGGCCCTGGCCATTCCATCGCCGGAACTGGTGATCGGCTCGGTGTCTTCGCTATCGCAGGTTCTGGCCGTAGGAATTG